>DASQPJ010000092.1:0-3241 GCA_035644015.1 Sporichthyaceae bacterium | reverse complement strand
GATGCGGCCATCTGCGACGGGGACTGGGTGGTGGTTCGCCAGCAGTCGGTGGCCGAGTCCGGGGACATCGTGGCCGCCATGTTGGACGGCGAGGCCACCGTGAAGACCTTCAAGCGGCGCGGCGGGCGGATTTGGCTGATGCCGCACAACAGTCAATACGAACCGATCGCGGGCGAGTTCGCGACCATCCTGGGCAAGGTGGTGAGCGTGCTGCGTCGCATCTGACGCGGCGTCAGTCCCCCGTGGCCGGCCCGCCCGTGGTTGCCAATGTCTCTGTTGCGGCCAGCCGGCCCAGTGCGGAGCGGGCCACCGTCGGGTCGGTGGTGTACCAGAACGGCGGCAATGAGGCGCGCAGGAAGCGGCCGTAGCGCGCGGTGGCCAAGCGTGGGTCAAGCACGGCGACCACCCCGCGGTCGGTGCCGGAGCGGATCAACCGTCCGCTGCCCTGGGCCAGCCGCACCGCGGCGTGCGCCGCGTAGACCGCCATGAAGCCGTTACCGCCTGCGCGGTCGGCGGCCCGGGCCCGGGCGGTGGCCAGTGGGTCGTCCGGTCGTGGGAACGGCAGGCGGTCGATGACCACCAGGTTGCACGAGGAGCCCGGCACGTCGATGCCCTGCCACAACGACAGGGTGCCGAACAGGCAGGCCGCCGGATCCTCGGTGAACGCGGTGATCAACGCGGCCAGGGTGTCCTCGCCCTGGCAGAGCACCGGGAAGGCCAGCCGTTCGCGCATCTCCGCCGCGGTCAGCTCGGCCACCCGGCGGGAGGAGAACAGGCCCAGCGTGCGCCCGCCCGCGGTCTCGATCAACGCGGCCAACTCGTCCAACGCGCCGGGCGCCAGGCCGTCCCGGCCGGGCGCGGGAAGATGCTCGGCGACATAGAGGATGCCCTGCCGTCCGTAGTCGAACGGCGATCCGACATCCAGGCCGTGCCAGCGCAGCGGCGCGTCCTCGGCCTCGTCCGTCCCGGCGTCAGCCTCGGCGGCCGGCGGGCCCTCGACGGCCGGTTCGATCGGCGTGCGGTCGTCGGTGGGCGGGCCGAGCCCGACGCTGCGGGCGGTGTGTTCGAAGGTGCCGCCCACGGTGAGGGTGGCCGAGGTGAGTACCACGGTCCGGTTGGCGAACAGCGAGGCGCGCAGCAGTCCGGCCACGGACAACGGCGCCACCCGCAGCACCCGACCGCGGCGTTCCTCGACGTCCAACCAGGCCACGTCGTACTCGGACAGGTTGGCCAGCCGGGCCGCAGTTTCCATGATCTCCTCGACCCCGGCCCGGGCGATGCGCTTGGCCAGCAGCACCTCCGGGGCATCGTCCTTGGACGTGGAGATCGAGGTGAGCACGCCGCGGGCGGCGTCGCGCAATGCCGCGAGTTCCGCGCCGAGCAGTGCAGGCATCGTGGTCAGGGCGCCCGGTTCCACCGCGGCCAGCGTGGCGGCGAACCCGTCGCCCACCCCGTTGAGGATGTCCACCGCGCGGGTGTCGGCGACTTTCGTCGCGGCCCGCGCGGCACGTTCCACCAGCGTTGCGGTGAGTTCGGCGGTGGCCACCGCGGCCACCCGGTCGACGAGTTCGTGGGCCTCATCCACGATCACCGCATCGTGATCGGGCAACACCGGGATGTTCTCCAGCGCGTCGATGGCCAACAGCGCGTGGTTGGTGACCACCACGTCGGCCTCGGCGGCGGTGTAGCGCGCACGTTCGGTGAAGCACTGCTCCCCCTGTGGGCACCGGGTGGCGCCGAGGCATTCGCGGGAGGACACCGAGATCTGTGCCCAGGCCCGGTCGCTGACGCCGGGCACGAGGTCGTCGCGGTCCCCGGTGTCGGTCTCCTCGGCCCACTGACGCGCCCTCAGCACCTCTTTGCCGAGCGGACTGGTCGGCGTTTGTGCCGCGGCGACGTCGAACAGCCCGTCGCCCTCCTCGGTTCCGGCACCGCCGCCGATGCGATGCAGGCAGGCGTAGTTGTTGCGACCCTTCAGGATCGCGAAGCTCGGCCGGCGGCCGAGGACCGCAGTGGCCGCGTCGACCAGACGCGGCAGATCACGACGCACCAGCTGCGCCTGCAGGCCCAGGGTCGCGGTGGCCACCACCACCGGGCGACGGTGCAGCAGGGCCGGCACCAAGTACGCCAACGATTTTCCGGTCCCGGTTCCGGCCTGCACCAGCAGGTGCTCCCGGCAGCTGAACGCGGCCGCGACGGCGTCCGCCATCTCGAGTTGGCCGGGCCGTTCCACGCCCCCGATATCGCCGACCGCCGCCTCCAGCAGCTCGCGCACGGACGGGGTGGTGGGCACTGCCCGACCCTAGACGACCGCGGCGTGCCGGCTATGCCCGCACGGCGTCGCAGGCGATCTCCACGAGGGCACCGAGGTAGAGGCCGGTGACCCCAAACGCGTGCCTGGCCGGGAATCGGCCCTGTTTCCAGTAGGTGCTGTACACCTCATTGAAGGCGTTCCGCGCGTCGATGAACGCCTTCCCCATCTCGGCGCCGGCAGTGGACAGCATCACCTCGCAACCGACCACCCGATCGAGCGAGGACCCGTTGCGTTCCAGCGCCGCCTTGAGGTTCGCCATCATCTGGGTGGTCTCGGCCTTGAGGCCGCCGGGCACGATCGTGCCGGCCGCGTCGAGTCCGAGGTTGCCGGACAGATGCAACATCGAGCCCACGGCCACCACATCGGAGAAGGGCGAGGTGGTGGCCGGATCCGCGTTGAGGTACTCGATCGTCGAAGCTGGGCCGGAGTCAGAATCAGAGTCGGAGACGGCAGCGGCTGTCACGGCCGCCGAGGCGCCGGCAGCCACCACGGCAATCAGCAACCCGATCGCGATCGAGCGCTTGCTCAGTGAACTCATCGGGTTCGCCTTCCAGACCGAGCCCGGTCAGAACCGGGGCGCGCAATCCCCCCGGGACCGAGGCCGACGCTACTCCCGGGACCCGGCCGGCAATAGCCCGGGAAGCGATCAGACGGCGTAGGCGGTGAGTTCAGCGGCCAGTGCCTCGCCGACCCGGGCGCGCAGACGCGTGCCCTCGCCGGTGTGCTCCTCGACCAGCACGTCGCCGTGCTCGTGCACTCGGGAGATCAGGCCGCCGCGGTCGTAGGGCACCAGCACATCGACCACCACCTCGGGGCGCGGGATGGCCGCGGAGATGGCGCCGAGCAGGCCGGCGATACCGGCGCCGGTGCGGGCGGAGACCACCACGGCGGTGCGCTCACGGCGGACCAATCGCTCCAGCGTGTACG
>DASQPJ010000091.1:0-18772 GCA_035644015.1 Sporichthyaceae bacterium | reverse complement strand
TGGGGCCGAACCCGAGCCGTCCGGCGGGGCGGACCGCGGCCAGCACCAGCGCGGCCGCGGCGATCGCGTACCCGGTGGCGAGCAGCAGGCCCAGCGCGACCGGGCGCGGTCGCCACAGCTTGATCAGTTCGGATCGGACGGCGCGGATCATCGGGACGCTCCTTGCACACGGTCGAGGTAGTGGGTCTGCAGGTCGGCCCGATGCACACCGAGTTCGGCGAGCACGATGCCCGCGGCGATCGCCGCGCGGTTCACGTCCAAAGCCACGGCTCGGGGATCGGCATCCGGCACCTGGATGATCAGGGCAGCGCCGTCGACGTCCGCGGCGGTCAACGCCGCGAGGCGATGCAGGTCGTGCGGGTGCTCGGGGACGGCGATCACCCGCGGCACCGCGCCGGCCAGGAACCCGGACGCCGGTCCGGCATGGAGCAGTGCGCCGGCGTCGATGACCAGCAGCCAGTTGCAGATCTGTTCCAGGTCGTCGAGCAGGTGCGAGGAGACCAGCACGGTGCGCCCGTCGGCGGCGATGCGCGCGATCAGCTCACGCATCTGGGCCATGCCGACGGGGTCCAGCCCGTTGGCCGGTTCATCGAGCACCAGCAACTGCGGATCGCCGAGCAGCGTGGCGGCGATCGCCAGACGTTGCTTCATGCCCAGCGAATAGCGGCGGAACGCGTCGTCGGCCCGGTCGCTGAGCCCGACCAGCGCGAGCAGGTCGTCGATACTGCCGGAGTCGTGCCCGCCCAGTGCGGCCAATGCCCGCAGGTTCTGACGACCTGTCAGGGCAGGCCACATGGCCGGCCCCTCGATCAACGCACCGACCCGGGACATGTATCGGGCCGGGCGCTCGATCGGTTCGCCGAGCACGAAACCGGTGCCGGCATCGGGGCGAACCAGGCCGAGCAGCATGGCCATGGTGGTGGTCTTGCCGGCCCCGTTCGGGCCGACGAACCCGGCGACCACCCCGCGCGGGATCTCGAAACCGAGACCGTCGACGACGGTGGTGCCGTGGTAGCGCTTGGTGAGCCCGACGACGCTGATCGCCGGACTGGATTGCGAGCCAGTGGTCATGTAGCCAGGTTGCCCGCGCGGCGGGGCGCACGCGTCCGCCCGGGAACGGCTTCTCGCCTACGCAATCCGACGTAGCCGCCGGGCGATTATGCGGCGATCACCATCGCGGCGAGTCGGCGGGCGGTCTGCGCGGCATCGGCTTTGTGATCGAGTTGCGAAGCCACGATCGCGCCGTCGTAAACGTTCATCAGTGCGTCCGCCACGGCCGGTTGGTCGGCCATGCCGATGGCGGCGGCCAGCTCGGTGAACAACGCGCGGGTCCAGGCCCGGGTCAGCGTGGTGATCTCATCCACCGGATCCCCGGACCGGGTCTCGCCGGGCGAAGCGAGGAACGGGCAGCCGCGCCAACCGGGGGTGGCGAACAACTCGGCCAGGGAATCGAAGACCGCCAGCACCTTCTCCCGCGGGTCGGAGTGCGCGTTCACGTGGCGCATGATCCGCTCCGTGCGCAGGTCGTGGCGGCGCATCAGGTAGGCGCGAATCAGCCCGTCCTTGCTGCCGAACGCGCTGTACAGGGTCGCCTTGGCCACGCCGGCGTGCTCGATGACCCGGTCGATCCCGACGCTGTTGATGCCCTCGGCGTAGAACAACTGATCGGCCGCCATCACCAGGCGCTGACGCGCCGTGCGCGGGGAATCAAGCGTCGCTTGGCTCATGTTGTTGACAGTAACAGACAGGTCTGTCTACTCTCAAGCACCCAGACAGACCTGTCTGTTTGTCCCATCCAAGCGAAGGAACGAGGATCACCGTGGCCAGCGTCACCGTGTCGACCGTCCGGATCGGCAGCCGCTCCGCGGCGCTGAAACTGAGCGGCCCGGCATCGTTCGCCCTGCTCGTCTCCATGGCGGTTACCTTCCTGGCCGCGGCCAGCGCCCCCACCCCCCTCTACGGCGTGTACCAGGGGCTGTGGCACTTCTCCTCGATCACCAGCACCGAAGTGTTCGCCGTCTACGCGCTGTCGGTCCTCGGCGCGCTCCTGGTCGGCGGACGGCTCTCCGACCACGTCGGGCGCCGCCCGGTACTGCTGACTGCGATCGGCGCGCAGGTGATCGCGCTGGTGATGTTTGCCGGTGCCACCGGCGTCGACGCACTGTTCGCCGCCCGGTTCATCCAGGGCTTCTCCACCGGTATGGCCATCGGTGCGATGGGCGCCGGGATGCTCGACCTGGACCGCATCCGCGGTCCGCGCTTCAACGCCGTGGCACCGCTGGTGGGCACCGGGGTCGGGTCGGTTGTCTCCGGAGCCTTCGTGCAGTACCTGCCCGCGCCCACCCACCTGGTGTACCTGGTGCTGCTGGGGGTCTTCACCGCGCAGGCCGTCGCGATCGTGCTCATGCCCGAGACGGTGACCCGCAAGCCGGGGGCGCTGGCCTCGTTGCGCCCGACGTTCGCGCTGCCCCGCGCGTTGCGCGGCGCGGTCCTGGCCGCCACCCCGGCCATGCTCGCCGCGTGGGCGATGGCCGGGCTCTACGGCTCGCTCGGTCCGGCCCTGGTGCACCGCGTCACCGGCTCGGGAAACCACGCACTCGGCGGATCGGCATTGTTCGTGCTCGCGGTCAGCGGTGCCGCGCTGGTCATGCTCGCCGAGGACATGACCCCGCGACAGCTCATGCTGCTCGGTATCGCCGCGCTGTTCGTCGGCGTCGGGGTGACCATGCTCGCCGCCAACACCTCGGCGGTGGCGTTCTTCCTGGCCGCGGTGGTGGCCGGGGCCGGATTCGGCGCCGCCTTCCAGGGCGCACTGCGCACGGTCGTCGGCCTGGCCGCCGCACACGAGCGCGCCGGGGTGATCTCGGTGTTGTTCGTGGTGTCGTATCTGGCCTTCGGCATCCCGGCGGTGCTGGCCGGCCTGCTGGTGGTGCACACCGGGAACATGCTGACCACCATGTACATCTATGGCTCGGCGGTCATGGTGTTGGCCGCGTTCGCCGGGGTGGCCCTGCTGCGCCAGGGTGCGCGGACCCGGGCCCTGGAGGCCTGACGTCGGCTCGGATCACCCGTCGGTCAGGGTGAAGTCGGCGAACTCGAAGCCGGGCACAACCACGCAGGACACCAACACCTCCACGCCGCCGGCCGGGTGCGCGGCCTGCCACACCCCGGCCGGCACCACCACCTGAGGGTGTTCGCCGGCCGCGACGTCCGGGCCCAGCACCATCTCGTGGGCCGGCCCCGGTTCCGAGCCGTCCCCGCCGAGGGACAGGGTCAACGGACCGCCGCGGTGCCACAGCCACAGTTCGGCCGAACGCACCCGGTGCCACGCGGAGTGTTCGTCGGGGCTGAGGAGGAAGTAGATAGCGGTGCCTGCGGACCGCGGCCCGTCGTGATCGGGCAACGCCGCGGCGGGCAGTGTGAGGTCGGACCGCCAGGTCTCCCGGTACCAGCCGCCTTCCGGGTGCGGCGTCAGGTTCAAGTCGCGTGCCAGTGCCGGGACCTCCGTCATGGCGGTAGCTAACACCGGCCACGGGTCTAGGGTCGCTGGGAGGCAGCGAACGGCGATGGGGAGGCGTGATGGTCAGCACGCATGACTTCGATCTGGTGGTGCGCGGCGGGATGGTGGCCGACGGCACCGGAGCGCCGTTGCGAGAGGCCGACGTCGCGGTGCGCGACGGGAAGGTGGCCGTGGTCGGAAAGGTCGAGGGCCGCGGGCAGCGCGAGGTGGACGCGTCCGGGCTGTTGGTCGCACCCGGCTGGGTGGACATCCACACCCACTACGACGGGCAGGCCACCTGGGACAACCGGTTGGCACCGTCCTCCCCGCAGGGCGTGACCACCGTGGTGTTCGGCAACTGCGGGGTCGGCTTCGCGCCGGTGCGCCCGGAGGAACACGAGCGGCTCATCAACTTGATGGAGGGCGTCGAGGACATCCCCGGCACCGCGCTGCACGAGGGACTGCCGTGGACCTGGCAGAGCTTCCCGGAGTACCTCGACGCGTTGGACTCCCTCCCGCACGACATCGACATCGCCGCGCAGGTGCCGCACGCCGCGTTGCGGGTGCACGTGATGGGGGACCGGGGCGCGGCCGGCGAGGACGCCACTGCGGACGACGTCGCGCAGATGTCCGCGCTGACCGGACAGGCGTTGCTGGCCGGCGCGTTGGGCTTCACCACCTCGCGCAGCACCAACCACAAGTCCAGCAACGGGGACCCGACCCCGTCATTGACCGCGAGCGAGGCCGAACTGCTGGGCATCGCCGACGCCTTGCGACGGGCCGGACGCGGCGTCATGCAGTTGTTGTCCGACTTCGCCGACGTGGACGCCGAGTTCGCGTTGGTGCACAAGATGGCGGCAACCTCGGGTCGCCCGCTGTCCCTGACGCTGGCTCAGCAGTTGGCCTTCTCCCGGCCCCACGAGGTCATTCCGCATCTCGACATCCTGGAGCGGATGGCGGCCGCACGGGCTGCCGGCGTCATGCTTACCGCGCAGGTTGCGCCGCGGGCCATCGGTCTGATGATGGGGCTGGAAGCCACCCTGCACCCGTTCCTGGTCAACCCGGTATTCGCCGAGATCGCCGGCCTGGACCATCCGAAGCAGGTCGCGGCGCTGCGCGACCCGGCCTTCCGCGAGCGGCTGTTTGCCGCCACTGGTGCGATCGACCCCAACAAACTCGGCGGCACCATGATCACGATGCTGGACCGCATCGTGGCCCTTGGGGACCCGCCGCAGTACGAGCCGGCGCGCTCGGACAGCGTCATCGCGCGGGCCGCCGCGGCCGGGGTCAGCCCGCAGGAGATGGCACTGGACCTGATGCTTGCCGATGAGGGTCGTGGCCTGCTCTACCTGCCGGCGGCGAACTACCTCGACTGGAACTTCGACGTCGTGCGCGAAATGCTCGTGCACCCCTGCGCGGTGCCCGGCCTCTCCGACGGCGGCGCCCATGTGGGCACCATCTGCGACGGTGGCTTCCCGACGTACCTGTTGGCCTACTGGGGACGTGACCGTGCGTCAGGTCGGTTGCCGGTGGAGTGGATCGTGCAACGCCAGGCCGCAGCAACCGCCCGCATTGTGGGGTTGAACGACCGGGGCGTGCTGGCGCCGGGCTACCGGGCCGACGTCAACGTCATCGACATGGACACCGTCGGGCTGACTACGCCGCGCATGCACGCCGATCTGCCGGCCGGCGGGAAGCGGTTCCTGCAGCCCGCGACCGGCTACCGGCACACCTTCGTGGCCGGGGTGGAGACTTACCGGGACGGTGCGCCCACCGAGGCGCTGCCGGGGCGGTTGGTGCGGGGGCCGCAGGCCGCGCCGGCCTGACCGGTGGGAGGCTCCGCCTCATGACCGCTCTCACCGCGCCGCCCACGCTGGATCTGCCCACCGTCGCGGCGGCCGCCGATGGGGTGCTGGACCGCTTCGCCAAGCTCGTCGGCGACATCGGTGACCTGAGCGGGCCGGCGATCGGTACCTGGTCGATGGAGCAGACGGCAGCCCACGTCCTCGGCGTCTGCGAGGCCTACATCCAGATCGCCCGTGGTGATGGCTCGCCGTTCACGGATCTGTCCCGGGTTGCCGAGATGAACGAGCAACGGATGACGACGATCACCGAGCGCTCACCGCAGGCGCTCGCGGAGCAGGTGCAGGCGCTGCGCCCGGCGCTCGCGGCGGCGGCGGCGGGTCCGGACGGCGAGGTAGCCGGGCACGCCGGGGTCCCGCAACTGCGCTCCTCGGGGGTGGCCCGGATCCTGGGCGAGGTCCTCGTGCACGGCTGGGACGTGGGCCGCGGTTCGGGCCGGCCGTGGGTCATCGACGCAGGCGAGGCCGCGCTGACCTTTCGCTCGTTCCTGCCGTTCCTGCCGCTGTTCGTGAACCCGGCGACGACCAGCGGGCTCACCGCACGGTTCGACGTGAGGCTGCGTAAGTTTCCCGAGGGGCGAGCTGTTTTCGCTTTCCGGGACGGGGCCCTCTGCGTGGAGGGAGAGCCGCAGGGGCCGGTGGACTGTGTCATGAGTAGCTCCCCGGTGCCGCTGATCCTGGTGGTGCACCAACGGATCGGCCTGGCCGCTCCGATCCTGCGCGGGCAGATGGCCGCGTGGGGTCGGCGGCCGTGGCTCGGCTTCCAGTTGGTCAACTACTTCGACCCGCCGTGACCCTTTCCTCGCCGGTTCGGTCCGCCCGCCCGAGGGCCACGGGTAAGATCGCGCGGATATCCAGCTGACTTTTCACCCCCGGGAGCACTGTGTCTCGTCGTCTGTTCACCTCGGAATCGGTCACCGAGGGTCACCCCGACAAGATCGCCGACCAGATCAGCGACTCCATCCTCGACGCGTTGCTCAAGGAGGACCCGCGCAGCCGGGTCGCCGTCGAGACGTTGATCACCACCGGCCAGGTGCACGTGGCCGGTGAGGTCACCACCCAGGGCTATGCGGACATCCCGACGATCGTCCGCGAGCGGGTGCTGGACATCGGCTACGACTCGTCCAAGAAGGGCTTCGACGGCGCCTCCTGCGGGGTGTCGGTGTCCATCGGGTCGCAGTCCCCGGACATCGCCCAGGGCGTGGACGCCGCCTACGAGGCCCGCGAGGGCGAGGGCACCGACGAGCTGGACAAGCAGGGCGCCGGAGACCAGGGCCTGATGTTCGGCTACGCCTGCGAGGACACCCCCGAACTGATGCCACTGCCGATTCAGCTGGCGCATCGCCTGGCGCTGCGGCTGTCCGCGGTCCGCAAGTCCGGCACTGTTCCTTACCTACGTCCGGACGGCAAGACCCAGGTCACCATCGAGTACGAGGGCGACCGGCCGGTGCGCCTGGACACCGTGGTGGTGTCCAGCCAGCACGCCTCCGACATCGACCTGAAAACCCTGCTCGCCCCGGACATCGCGGACCATGTGGTGGCCCCGGAGCTGGAGAACATCGGCATCGAGACCGACGGCTACCGGCTGCTGGTGAACCCGACCGGCCGCTTCGAGGTCGGTGGCCCGATGGGTGACGCCGGGCTGACCGGGCGCAAGATCATCGTCGACACCTACGGCGGCATGGCCCGCCACGGTGGTGGCGCGTTCTCCGGTAAGGACCCGTCCAAGGTGGACCGCTCCGCGGCCTACGCGATGCGCTGGGTGGCCAAGAACGTGGTGGCCGCGGGGCTGGCCAGTCGCTGCGAGGTCCAGGTGGCCTACGCGATCGGCAAGGCGCACCCGGTGGGCGTGTTCGTGGAGACCTTCGGCACCGAGCGGGTGGCCGCGGCGAAGATCCAGACCGCGGTGACCACGGTGTTCGACCTGCGTCCGGCCGCGATCATCCGCGACCTGGACCTGCTGCGTCCGATCTACGCCCAGACCGCCGCGTACGGCCACTTCGGCCGCGACCTCCCCGACTTCACCTGGGAGCGGACCGACCGCGTCGAGGCGCTGCGCGCCGCGGCCGGCATCTGAAGCTGTTACGGAGCGGCGACGCTCCGGTCGGGCCGCTCCGTGAGGGCGGCCCGGCACGTACGGTGAAACGGTGTCGGAGATCCGAAGGGCTGCGGCACGCCGATGGGCCGCCGTGGGCGGCGGCATCGCGGTGCTCTGCTCCATCCCGGCCCTGATCGGCGCGATCCCGGCGGGTGGCGGCGCCGTCGACCCGGCCGCGTTGCGGGGCCGGATCCTGGCCGCCGAGTCGCCGTATTCCGGGTACGCGGAGAGCGTTGGCTCCCTCGGCCTGCCGGACCTGCCGGCGCTCGGTGACCTCGGCGCCCTGCTCGGCGGGCGCACTCGGCTGCGGGCCTGGCACGCTTCGCCGACCGCCTGGCGGGTCGACGTGCTCAACGACAGCGGCGAGCGCGACGGCTACGCCACCCGGGTCGGCACCGCTACTTGGGACTACGAACGCAACCTGCGCACGGACCTGATCGGCAACCCGGCGCTGCGGGTGCCGCGGCCGGCGGATCTGCTGCCGCCGGAACTGGCCCGTCGGCTGCTCGCCGACCAGGGCGCCGAGAAGGTGGCGCCGCTGCGGGCTCGTCGGGTGGCCGGCATCACCGCGGTCGGACTGCGGCTGATTCCGACCGACCCGGACACCACGATCGGGCACATCGATGTGTGGGCCGACCGCGTGACGGCCCTGCCGGTGTACGTCGCGGTCACCGGCCGGGCCGGCGGGGCACCCAGCCTGCAAAGTGGCTTCCTGGACCTGGATCAGGGTCCGGTACCGGATTCGGTGCTGACCGCACCGGGACCGCCGCAGGCCACGTACACCTCGGTTGAGGCACCGCAGGTGAGCGACGCGATCGATCGATCGGTGCGCAGGGCGTTGCCACCTCGGCTGGCCGGGCGGGACGCCGCTGACCTGATCGACGGGCAGCCGCGGGCGCTGCGGACCTACGGCACGGGGTTCTCCTCCTTCGCCGCGCTGGCGTTGCCCCGGCAGATCTCGCAGCAGGTGTACGACGCGGCCAAGGCTGCCGGGGGAACCCGCCAGGAGTTCGGTGGCGGCTCGGCGGTGGTGCTGCGCACCGCGCTGCTCACGCTGCTGGTGGTGGGCCCGAGCCTGAACGGCGTCGGGCTGCTACTCGCCGGCCCGGTGGACGAGAAGGTCCTGGTCCAGGCCGCGATCGACGCGTACACGGTGCACCAGCAATGAGCGCCGACGCCTGCGTGATCCGCACCCGCGGTCTGACCAAGCGCTATGGCCACGTGCTCGCCGTGGACGGCGTTGATCTGGACGTCCGCGCGGGGGACACCTACGGCTTCCTGGGCCCGAACGGCTCCGGCAAGACCACCGTCGTGCGGATGCTGCTGGGCCTGGTGTTCGCCACCGCCGGGGAGATCGAGGTGCTCGGGGTGCCGGTGCCCAAGCGCGTCGGGGAGGTGCTGCCGCACATTGGCGCGCTCGTCGAGGGTCCGAGCGCCTACGGGCACTTGTCCGGACGACGGAATCTGTCGCTGTTGGACGCCACGGGTCACCCCGGTCCAAGGCGCACCCGGGCCGAACGGGTCGACGCCGTGCTGGACCGGGTGGGATTGGGCGGCATCGACTCGCGGCCGGTGAAGGCCTACTCGCTGGGGATGCGCCAACGCCTCGGGCTGGCCGCGGCGCTGCTGTCCCCGCCGACATTGTTGATCCTGGACGAGCCCACCAACGGCCTGGACCCGCGCGGCATTCAAGAGGTGCGGGAACTGCTGGCCGAACTTAATGCGGCCGGTACCACCGTGTTCCTGTCCAGCCACCTGCTCGCCGAGGTCGAGGCGACCTGTCGGCGGGTGGGCATCATCGACCGCGGGCGGCTGCTGCTCGAGGAGAGCATGGACAACCTGCGTGCACCCACCGGCCGGATCCTGGTGCACACCCCGGATGTCGACCGCGCACACGCCCTGCTGGATGGCCGGGTCGTCGAGCGCACCGCCGAGCGGCTCGCGGTGCGCGCCGACGACCCCGCTGCATTGACCGCACAGCTGGTCGGCGCAGGTTTGCGGGTCACCGGGGTGGCCGTCGAGCGGCGGACCCTGGAAGAGGTCGTGCTCGGCGTGGTCGGTGCAGGAAGTGATCGGGTCGATCGCCGATGATCCTGGTTGAGTTGTCCAAGATGCTGCGTCGACCACGAACCTGGGCGACGGTGCTCCTGCTCTGCGCGTTACCCACCCTGGTGGCTATTTTCGTGGCCGCCCGCAACATCGGTCCGCGGCCGGGCGAGGGCCCGGCATTCCTGTCGGCGGTGCTGAACAACGGCACGCTGTACCCGGCGGCGGCCCTGGCCATCATCCTGCCGATCTTTCTGCCGGTGGCCGTCGCGCTGATGGCGGGGGAGTCGATCGCGGGCGAGGCCACGGCGGGCACCTTGCGGTATCTGCTGATCCGCCCGGTCGGGCGAACCCGCTTACTGGTGGCCAAGTTGGTCTCGGTCGTGGTCTTCGTGCTGGGCTCGGTGGTGATCGTCGCGCTGGTGTCGCTGCTGGTCGGTGTGAGCCTGCTCGGCGGCCAACGTGGATCGGTGGTGTCCGTCTCCGGCGTCGATCTGACGCCTACTCAGGTCGTTGGACGAATGGTGCTCACCGTCGGGTACATCGGGGTCTCGATGATCGGCGTCGCCGCGATTGCGCTGTTCCTGTCGACGTGTACGGACTCCACTCCGGGTGCCGCGCTGGGTGCCCTCGCCGGGTTGGTCACCAGTCAGGTGCTGGTCACCCTCGAGGCCGCCTCCCCGGTCGGCCCGTATTTGCCCACCCGGTATTGGTTGGCCTGGATCGACCTGTTCCGCGACCCCATCCTGTGGCGTCAGGTCGAACGCGGCTTCGCGCTTCAGCTCGTCTACGGCGCTGTCTTCCTGGGCCTGGCCTGGGCCAACTTCTCGTCCAAGGACATCACCAGCTAACCGTTGCACACGCTCGCGGACGGCAAGGCCAACGGCGTGCTGCCCAACGCGCCCAGCACGATCTCCTCGACGACGGCGTTCGACGGCAAACCGCCGTGGCCGACGGCTACCGCGGGGCAGAGCTGCTGCACCGGCAGGTTCAGGGCGCCGTCCAGGCGGGCGCTGTCCGGCGGCGTCACGGTCTGGTCGCGCTCGGTCCACAGGGCCAACCAGGCGGGGTGATCGGTGCGGCCGCCGAGACCGCGCAGCAGTTCGCTTCCGGGCACCAGCTGCTGGCAGGCCGTCGGGCACAACTCGGACGCGGTCGCCGCGGCGGCGGCGGCCAGCTGGGTGCCGTGAAACGGGGAGCCGAGGCTGATGACGCGCCGAGCACGGGCCGAGCCGTTGTGCGTATGGGCCCAGAGCAGCGACACAACGCCGCCCGCGGAGTACCCGACCAGGTCGACCGGCGGCGCGCCGGCGGACTCCTGGGCGCGGACCGCCCGGTCCAGATTGTCCACCTGGGCTCTCAGGTCCCCGGTGTCGTCCCCGACCGGCGGCACCACGACGGCAGTGCGTCCGGCCGATCGGATCCGTGCGGCGAGCGCGTCCAGAGCGTGGCTGCTCCCGCCATAGCCCTCGACCAACAGCACCGGTCCGAGCCGGGTCGGATCGGCCGGCGCACCGGTGAGACGCGGATCGGGCGTGGTGTCGAAATGTGCGGCCACCGCCAACGCGCCGCCACCGAGCGCGCCGATCAGCGCAGCAACAACCGCCGCGCGGGCCAGTCGGCGGCGGGTGGGATGAAGGTCGGCAAACGGTCGCAGCGGGCGCACGTCTCATCGTGACCGATTCCGCTGTGGGCCGGGTCTGGTAGACAGCACCGCGTGGACCGCGGCAACGAGCAGCTCGCCCTGGTGCGCGAGAAGATCAGAGCCGCCAAACCGGCACCAGTGATGTCCACCGCCGAGACGCTGCCGATCGCCCGCGTCGCTGTCGATGTGGGCCTGGCACACCTGGACCGCCCGTTCGACTACCTGGTGCCCGCCGCGATGGACGCCGAGGCGCAGCCCGGGGTGCGGGTGCGAGTGCGCTTCGCCGGCCAGTTGGTCGACGGATTCCTGCTCGACCGGATCGACGCCAGCCAGCACGTGGGCGTCCTGGCCCGGCTGCAACGCGTCGTCTCCCCGGAGCCCGTGCTCGCCCCCGAGGTGCTCACCCTGGCCCGTGAGGTGGCCGCGCGGTGGTCCGGCACGTTGGCCGATGTGCTGCGCCTGGCCATCCCGCCACGGCACGCCCGGACCGAGCAGGCGCAGCCACTGCCCCCGGTAGCCGCACCGGCGTTCGACGCGGCATGGGCAAGCACCTGGGCCGACTACGAACCCGGCGCCGCGTTCGTGCAGGCGCTCGCCGAACGACGCACGCCCCGTGCGGTGTGGGCCGCCATGCCCGGCACCGATTGGGCCGCGCCGATCGCCGCGGCGGTGGCCACCTGCGCCGCTGCCGAGCGCGGGGCGCTGGTGGTCGTTCCGGACGCCCGCGACCTACGCCCACTGGGTGCTGCGCTGGACACCGTCCTCGGCCGCGGCGGCCACCTCGCGCTGAGCGCGGACCTCGGTCCGGCCGAGCGGTACAAGCGTTGGCTGGCGGTGCGTCGTGGCCAGGTCCGGGTGGTGATCGGCACCCGCGCGGCCATGTTCGCCCCGGTCGCCGACCTCGGCCTGGTGGTCTGCTGGGACGACGGCGACGATCTGCACGCCGAGCCCCGGGCCCCGTACCCGCACGTGCGCGAGGTGCTCTGCATGCGCGCGCACACCGGCGGCGCGGCGGCGTTGTTCGGCGGGTACGCGGTGACCGCCGAGGCGGCCGCTCTGGTGCAGAACGGCTGGGCCCGGATGCTGATCCCGCATCGCGACGCATTGCGGGCGCACACCCCCGCGGTCCGGGTGGCGGGCAGCGATGCGGAACTTGCCCGCGACGCCGCGGCCCGCGCGGCCCGATTGCCCAGCGAGGCCTGGCAGGTCGCCCGCGCCGGGCTGGCCGAGGGTCCGGTGTTGGTGCAGGTGCCACGGCGCGGCTACCTGCCGGTGGTGGCCTGCGTGCGCTGCCGCACCCCGGCCCGGTGCACCACCTGTCGGGGCCCGCTCGGGTTGGGCTCGTCGGAATCCGGCGCCCGCTGCGGCTGGTGCGGACGGGGTGCCGAGGGCTGGACCTGCCCGGAGTGTGCGGCAACGACGTTCCGCGCCTCGGTGATCGGCTCCACGCGTACCGCGGAGGAGTTGGGCCGGGCGTTCCCCGGCGTGCCGGTGCGCATCGTGGAGGCCGACGGACCGGGGGAGGTGTCGACGGGCCCGGCGCTGGTGGTGGCCACGCCGGGTGCGGAACCGACGGTGCCCGGTGGTTACGCCGCCGCGCTGCTGCTGGACGGCGGTCTGATGCTGGGCCGGGCGGATCTGCGGGCCGGCGAGGAGACCTTGCGGCGTTGGTTGAACGCCGCGGCGCTGGTGCGTCCCGGTGCCCCGGTGGTGTTGATGGCCGAGGCGACCAACCGGCCGGTGCAAGCGTTGGTGCGCTGGGATCCGTTCGGCTTTGCCACCCATGAACTCGGCGACCGTGAGGCGGCGGGCTTCCCGCCCGCGGTCCGGCTGGTGACGCTGACCGGCCCGTCTGACGCCGTTGCCGAATTGCTCGCGCTGACCACCATGCCCGCGAACACCGAGGTGCTGGGTCCGGTGGCGTTGAACGGTGCTGCGGCACCGGCCTTTCGGGCGGTTCTTCGGGTGCCACGCACCCACGGTGCGGCGTTGTCCGCTGCCCTGCACGCCGCCGCCGGCGTGCGCAGCGCGCGCAAGTCCGGCGCAGCAGTGCGCATCCAGGTGGACCCGGTGGAGATCGGCTGACCCGCAGTACGCCGCAGGGCTGGACAAAGTCGCGGCAACAGCGATCAAATCCAGACATTCCGAGTTTTATTCGCGGGGGCGCAGCGGGGAGACGTCAATGACGACATCGAGAAGCAGGCGGATCTGGGCCACCGTCACGTTCGGGCTGGGCATGACGCTGGCAGCGGCCTCACCCGCCGCAGCCGACCCGGCCGGCCCGAAGGTGAGTACGGCGGGCAGCACCTACACCCTCACGGTGCTCTCGCACGAGACGAAGAGCGACATGGGCAGCGCGGGACCCACGGCCATGCCCAAACCCGGTGACAAGTTCGGGTTCGCCGACGACCTCAGTCAGGGCGGGGTGAAGGTCGGCTCGGATGCCGTGCAGTGCACGGCGGTCAGCGGTGCCAAGTCGAGTTGCGCCGCCACGACGACATTCGACAACGGGACGCTGGTGCTCAAGGGCACCACGCCGATGAGCATGGCCGAGGAGATGGAGTTCGACGTCCCGATCGTCTCCGGGACCGGCGCCTACGACGGGGCCGCCGGCACGATGCATCTGGCCACGGTGAAGGGCACCCACGGCGCCGACGCCAACCTCACCTTCATCTACACCACGGCGTCCTCGCTGGCCAAGGCCCCGAGCGCGACGGCAGCCGGCACCAAGACCGTCGCCAAGGCGGGCTCCGCGAGCCAGGTGAGCAAGGTGCCCTCCGGCGGCGCGGAGAGCGGCGGCGGATCCACGGCCGGCATCGAACACGGCTGGATGCTCGGCCTGGGCGCGGTGGCCGCGGCCGCCGGTATGGGCACGCTCGCGTTCGGCCGCCGAGGGCGCTGAGCCCATGCGTACGCGCACCACGGTAGGGGCGGTGCTGGCGCTCACCGGCGGCTGCCTGATCGGCACCGGGCTCAGCGCGCAGTCCGTGGCGCCGATGCCCGCGGCCCATGTCACCAGCCTGCGCGTGACGCCGGCGGCGCCGCTGCGTCCGTCGCCACCGGTCAGCATCGACATCGCCGCGATCAACCTGCACGCCCCGCTCGGGTCGGTGGGCCTGGCCCCCGATGGCACTATCGGCGTGCCCGCGCCCGGTCCGGACTACGACGTGCCCGGCTGGTATCGGTATTCCCCGACGCCCGGCGCGCTCGGCCCGGCGGTGATCATCGGGCACCTGGACACCCTGCATACCGGCCCGTCGGTGTTCTTCCGACTTGGCGAACTGACGCCGGGTCAGCGGATCGAGGTGCGTCGGGCGGACGGCCGCATCGCCGTGTTCCAGATCACCGCGATCGCGGCCTACGCCAAGCGGCTGTTCCCGACCGGGGAAGTTTTCGGCGATCTGGGTTACGCCGGGCTGCGGCTGATCACCTGCGGCGGTCCGATCGAGCCGGCCACCGGCCACTACCGCGACAACACGGTGGTGTTTGCCACGCTCGTCGCCACCCGGAGCCGGTGACCACGGAAACATCTAGACTCCGGTGGTGCCTGTCCAACCGATCCGTCTGTTCGGTGACCCGGTGCTGCGTACGCCCGCGGCCGTGGTCACCGAGTTCGACGTCGAATTGCGCCAACTCGTCGACGACCTCACCGAGACCATGCGGGACGCGCCCGGCGCGGGCCTGGCCGCGCCGCAGATCGGGGTGGGACTGCGGGTGTTCACCTACTGGGTGGACGGGGAATTGGGGCACCTGATCAACCCGTCGCTGGAGCTCTCGGTCGAGGAGCAGGACGGTGGCGAGGGCTGTTTGTCGCTGCCCGGCCTGAATTTTCGGACCCCCCGGGCGCTGAGCGTGGTGGCCACCGGCCAGAACATGTACGGCGAACCGGTGACCTTGGTCGGCTCGCATCTGCTGGCCCGGTGCGTGCAACACGAGACCGATCATCTGGACGGCATCCTGTTCGTGGATCGCCTGGACGACGAGACCCGCAAGCTCGCGCTGCGGGCGATCCGCGAGGCCGCCTGGAACGGGGAGGACGCGCCCACGGTCCGGGTCTCGCCGCATGCCACTGCCGGGCGTGCCACCTAGATGAGGCTGCTGTTCGCGGGTACGCCCGAGGTGGCGCTGCCGGCTCTGCGCGCGCTCCTGGAGTCCGCTCACGAGGTGCTCGGGGTCCTCACCCGTCCCGACGCCCCGGCGGGCCGCGGCCGAACACTGACGCCCAGCCCGATCGCGCAGGCCGCGCTGGACGCCGGCCTGGAGGTGCTGCGTCCACCCGGCCCGCGTGACCCCGCATTCGCCGCCCGGCTGACCGAACTCGCCCCGGACTGCTGCCCGGTGGTCGCCTACGGCGGGCTGCTGCCCGAGTCGATCCTGGCGATCCCCACCCACGGCTGGGTGAACCTGCACTTCTCCCTGCTGCCCGCGTGGCGGGGAGCCGCGCCCGTGCAGCACGCGGTGATCGCCGGTGACGAGATCACCGGGGCCAGCACCTTCCGCATCGTGAAGGAACTCGACGCGGGCCCGGTCTTCGGCATGCTCACCGAGATCATCCGCCCCGACGACACCTCCGGCGCACTGCTCGACCGGCTCTCGATCGCCGGCGCGGGGCTCCTGTTGGCCACCCTGGACGGTATTGAGCAGGGCACTTTGCATGCGCTGCCCCAGTCAACTGACGGAGTGTCACTCGCACCCAAACTCACGGTGGACGATGCCCGCATCGACTGGACCGCGCCGGCCATGCGGGTCGATCGGCTGATCCGTGGATGCACTCCGGCGCCGGCCGCATGGACCATGCGCGGCACTGACCGGTTGCGCATCGGACCGGTCACCCTGCGACCCGATCAACGCGACCTGAAACCGGGGGAGTTGTCCATCGGGCGCCGCGAGGTGCTCGTCGGCACCGCCACCTACGCCGTGATGCTGGGCGAGGTCACCGCGCCCGGCAAACGGGCGATGCCCGCCGCGGACTGGGCGCGCGGCGCCCGCGTCGAATCCGGCGAGCTCCTCGGCGACGCCTCGTGACCGCCGCTGACGCCCCGGGTATGACAGTCCCCATCAGATCATGAATGAGCGGAAGGATCGCCGCCCCCGCCCGGCCCGCCCGAGCGAACCGGCCGACCCCGCCCGGCGCGCCGCGTTCGACCTGCTGGCCGCCGTCCGGACTAGGGACGCCTACGCGAACCTGGTGCTGCCCGCCCTGCTCCGGGACCGCCGGTTGAGCGGGCGCGACGCAGCGTTCGCCACCGAACTCAGCTATGGCACGTTGCGTGGCCAGGGCAGCTACGACCGCATCATCGATGCGTGCGTGCAACGCGAACCGCAACCCGAGGTTCGCGATGTGCTGCGGCTGGGGGCCCATCAGTTGCTGGCCATGCGCACCCCGCCGCACGCCGCGGTCTCCGCCTCGGTCGCGCTGTGCCGGGTCAGCGTCGGTGAGGGCCCGGCCGGTTTCGTCAACGCGGTGCTGCGCAAGGTCGGCGAGTTCGACCTCGACGGGTGGGCCTCCCGGCTCGCGCCGACCCGCGACGCCGACCCGGGCGAGTACCTGGCGTTCCGGCACGCCCACCCGCGATGGGTGGTCAACGCGTTCGCCGACGCCCTGGGCGGGGACTGGGACCAGGTCGAGGCCGCGCTGGTCGCGGACAACGAACCGGCCGGGGTCACCTTGGTCGCCCGCCCCGGCCGAGCCGAGCGCGCCGACCTGGTCGCGGCCGGTGCCGTCGCCGGTCGTTGGTCCCCCTGGGCTGCGGTGCTGTCCGGCGGCGATCCCGGTGCTCTGGAAGACGTCCGCAGCGGCGCGGTCGGCGTGCAGGACGAGGGCAGTCAACTCGTCACCCTGGCGCTGGCGAATGTGCCCGTCGTCGGCTCGGACGCGCTGTGGCTGGACACCTGCGCGGGCCCCGGCGGCAAGGCGGCGCTGCTCGCCGGGCTGGCTGCCCGACGAGGCGCGCGACTGCTGGCCGCGGAGATCGCCCCGCATCGGGCCGGACTGGTCGCCGCGACGCTGCGGGGTGGCGGGCCGGGCGCGTACCCGGTGATTGCCGATGGCACCGCACCTGCCTGGCCCGACGCATGCTTCGACCGCGTGCTCATCGACGCCCCGTGCACCGGCCTGGGCGCGTTGCGTCGGCGCCCCGAGGCCCGGTGGCGACGCGAACCCGGCGACGTCGGGCGACTGTTCAACGTGCAACGCGAGCTGTTGGTGTACGCACTGGCCGCCGCCCGGCCCGGCGGGGTGGTCGGTTACGTCACCTGCTCCCCGCACGTGGGAGAGACCAAAGGCGTCGTGCTCGCCGCCCGTGCGGCCGCCGAGAAAGCCGGTGTGCACACCGAATCGCTCGATGCCGCCGCGCAGCTGCCCGACGTCCCGCAAGCAGCTGACGGTCCGTACGTTCAGCTGTGGCCGCACCGGCACGGCACCGACGCGATGTTCCTCGCGTTGCTGCGCCGCAGGTCCTGATTCACCCCGCCAGGGCTTCGGCCAAGGGCTGCTCGGTCGCCGTGGTGGAGGCCGGCGGCGAGGTCCGCCCCGGCGCCGGTCCCAGCAGGGCCTGGCCGATCAACCAGGCCGAACCCGCCGCGATCAACACCCCGGACAGCGCTGCCAGATCACGCCAACCCGCCGCCACGTCGAGGTTGATCAGCGCGTAGGTCGGCCAACCCGCCCACAGCTGCCAGGCGGAGAACGCGCATGGCACGATCGGCACCGCCAACAACGCGCCGCGCATGCCCCAGCGGCGAATGGCCAGCGCGAGCAGCGCACCGCCGAGCAGTTCGCCGTAGTTCACCGGCACCCACCACAACGGGAAGTCGGTGCCCAGGCGCCAGGGCTGGTGACCGTAGTAGTCGTAGGCGCTGGTGATCACGAAGCCCTCGAGCACGATGTTCATCACCGCCTGCCCGAGCAGGCAGTAGCCGAACAGCCGCCAGTTGCGGGTCTGGAAGACCAGATAGAACACGTAGCAGGCGACCCCGGCGAACCCGGTGTAGACGAACATCGCCCAGTACGGGTACTGCACCGGCTGGGCGAGATCGGGGAATTGGGTGTAGGCGATGTGGTTGCCGTGGTGGAAGCGCAGCTTGCCCAGGGCGTCCCAGATCGGCTCGTTGAGGTTGCACGCGACGCTGCCGACCAGGCACAGCGCCAGGATCGGGGAACGGCGCACGGCCAGCAGATACAGCGCCCACAGCGCGAACAAGCCCGCCATGATCCCCGAGACCAGCACGAACGTGTCGGCCCGATCGCTGGAGATGGTCGGGATCCGGGTGATGTCCCGGTCGACCGGCAACAGGTACGCGGTGGCGATCATGGCCACACCCCTCGGAAGTAGGGACCGGGCACCCCGGCACGGGCGTAATCGCCCTTGGGGTCATAAACCTTGGTGTTCTCGTATGGCCAGGGCCGGGCCACGGTGTCGGCGCTGTTGGTCAGGCGGAACGACGCCCACACCGCGTTGTAGGGCACATACGCCAGCGCGGTGATGACGATCGCCACCACCACCTCTCCGGCCACCGGGCGACCGTGCAGGCCGCGCACCCGCGCCGCGATGCGGGTGCCCACACTCGCCCCGTCGGCGTCGCGCCAGAGCAGCACCGCGGTCACCGCGGTGAGCACCGAG
>DASQPJ010000090.1:0-11349 GCA_035644015.1 Sporichthyaceae bacterium | reverse complement strand
GCTGTTGAGCAACCCGCTGATCGTGGTGGCGGCGCTGCCCTTGCTGGTGCTGGTGGTCACCGCGTTGGTGCGCCCCGAGGTGCTGCGCCTGCACGCGCTGGCCCGGGCCCAGCAGGAGGATCCGGCGTTGCGGGCGCTGTTGATCTCCGCCCTGGCCACCGGGTTGCTCGGGTTCGCGGCCAACGACTCCGGGGTGATCGTGCCCGCGGTCGCCCTGTTCACCGGCGGCCCGTTGATCGCCACCGTGTGGGCGCAACGCTGGATGAACGAAGCGACCTAGCCGGCGCGACGCCAACGCCCGCGGGCGGCCAGCGCGCGGGCGACATGCACGAACTGACGCAACCGGTGCCGCTGGGCGCGCCAGTCGGTGCCGGTGACGCGGTGCTGCAGGTCGCAGCGCACCTCCTGTACGTGCAGTCCGGCACGCAGCAGGTCGATGGTCAACGCGGTCTCCACGCCGAACCCGGCGGCCAACGGCAGCGCGCGGCCGAACGCCACCCGGCTCAGCGCGCGCTGCCCGGACAACGGCTGCACCGGAGCGAACCCGGTGGCCCGTTGGATGCCGGCGCGGGCGAGGCGGACCACGAAGCCATGCCCGCCGCCGGCGGTGGCCTGGGTGGGCAGCGTCGCGATGGTCATGTCCGCGCGACCCTCCAGCACCGGAGGCAGCAGCGGGCCTGCGCCGCTCGCGGTGTCGCCGAGGTCGGCGTCCAGGAACAGCAGTACCTCCGCGTCCGGCACCGCGGCGGCGCCGGTGGTCATCGCGGCAGCCTTGCCCCGGTTGCGCGGGTGGCGCACCGCGCGGGCCCCGGCCGCCTCGGCGATCGCCGCGGTGTTGTCGGTGGAGCCGTCGTCGACGACCAGCACGGTGTGTACGCCGGCGATGCGCGCCGCCGCCTGCACGGTGGCCGCGATCCGCTCGGCCTCGTTGCGGGCGGGGATCACCACCGCCACGCGCACGGCCGGCTCAGCGAATGGTGAGTTGCCGACTGGCCAGCCCGTCGCGGGCGCGACGCTCGTCGGCGGTCAACGGGGTGTCGTTGGCCAGCGCCTCGCCGATGCGCTCGCCCATGGCCTTGGCCGCGTCCTCGAAGTCGGACGCCTCCCTGTCCGTGGGCAGCTCCCAGACCGGGGCGAGCAGGCCCTGGCAGCGGAACGCGCCGACGTAGCGGGTGCCCTCGCCGAGGCTGTCCGCGCGGGCCACGTGCAGCCGGGCGAAAGCCTTGAGCAGCGCCGCCTCGTCCTGCGGCATGACCCAGCGCAGCCACGCCTTGTCCCGCTCGTGGCTCCAGTAGGCGGCCTCCACCGAGGTGAGTCGGGCGGTCGGCGGCGCGGCGGCGTTGGCCTGCTCCAGCGACTGCTCGATCTCCGGGGTCATCTCGTCCGGGTTCTCCACCCAGAACAGGAACCCGTCGTGCACCGTGATGTCCAACGGGACGGTCGGATCGATGAGCTCCTGCAGCTGCGGGGTGTCCGACTCGATCTCCACCGACGTGGGAGTGGCGCCGGGGTCGATGGCGAGGGCGGCCAGCAGCGCGGCGGAGATCTGTCGGCCCGCGTCACCGGCTGGGAACTGGGTCTGCATGGCGACCAGCACCGCGCCCTGAGAGCGGGTCAGGCAGGGCAGCGCCAGCGGCAGCACGGTGACCAGGGTGACGTCACGATCGGCGTGGTCCCCGACGAGTTTCAGCGTGGTAGTGGCCGCGGGCACGATTTCCCGCATCGCGATCAGGTCGCACTCCGAGGCCATGCCCTCGAACGGGCGCAGCACGAAGCTCTCTCGCTCAGCAGCACGCCGAGCGCGGGTGGACTTGCTCATCTACAGGCTCCTGACCGATCGCCGCACGGTGGCGGGGCCCGGTCAGCCTATCCAGCCCGAGCGGCGGTCTGGTCGCTCCGCAACGGGATGCCGGCCCACACCGTTTTGCCCTCGGCGCACCCGCGAACGCCCCAGTCCGGGCACAGCGCGTCGACGATCATCATGCCCCGGCCTCCGGGTGCGAGCGAGGCACGGCGGGGCAGATTGCCGGCGCCACCGGCGCTCAGGGCGTGCCCCAACCAGTCCGCGGAACCACCGTCGGTGACCTCGATGCACACAATGTCCGCCCGCAACTCCCAGCTCATCAACACCAGGCCGGTGGGCAGCGGCGGGGCGTGCCGCATGGCGTTGGTGACGATCTCGGTGGCGACCAACAGCGCGTCCTGGACCACCCGCGCGGGCAGATCGCGAGCCAGCAGGTCACTCGCCAGTCGGGCCCGGGCCAGCCGCACGCTCGCGTGCGTGTGCGGCAGGGCGAGGGTGCCCGCGACGTTGACGGCGACGCCTTGCGGCGACACGTCGGTGACCGTGGACATCGGGGCTCCTTGCAGGGCGATTGTGCGTCGACGCATAAGTGCCCGGAGTTCGCGTTCCGGAAACGTGAAATGGGTCAGCGTCGGGCAAACCCGGGCGGCCTGACAGCCAGGGTCAGGCGGTGCCGGCCGTGTGGTTGCCGTAGACGTGCGCGCGCATGCTCAGCGGCCGGTCGGTGATCAGGGCGTCCACCCCGGCGGCCAGGCACGCGTCGGCGTCGGCGAAGGAGTTCACCGTCCAGACGTAGACCGCATTGCCCTGCGCATGAGCCCGGGTCACGTACTCCGGGTGGCGGCGGATGACCCGGACGTCCACCCCGGCCGCGCGCACGCCCTCGGGCAGGCTGCCGTCGCGCAGATGCACCGGCACCCGGCCCATCAACAGCACGAGGTCCAGGTCCGGGGCCAGCCGACGCATCCGACGCAGCGAGGAGATCGCAAAACTCATCACTCGGACGGCTGGGTGGGCTCCGATCTGCGCGCCCATCGCGCCGGGCGGGGTGGTCCGCGGGGTACCACCCAGCCCGAACTCGTCGAGCATCGCGACCAATTTCTCCTCCACCGCGCCGCCGAAGCGGGTGGGGTGCTTGGTCTCGATGGCCAGACCCACCGGCCGCGACGCCCCGGTGGCCAACTCGAGGAGCTGACGCAGCGTGATCACGGTGTGTTCGGCGGGGTCCTCGGACGGCACCGCTGGGGTGCGGCCGTCGATGGGGCGGTAGCGGTCCAGCAGGCGCCAGGCGCGGCGGGCGCCGAAGTGAACCCGCGCCAGGTCGGCCAACTCCATCGTGGAGACCACGCCGCGGCTGGCGGAGACGAAGTCCACCCGCCGGTCGTGCAGGCACACCAGGTGACCGTCGGCGGTCAGCCGGACGTCGCACTCCAGCGCGTCGGCACCGTCCAGCACGGCCTTGCGATAGGCCCCCACCGTGTGCTCGAACGAGCCCTCCCGGGAACCCCGGTGAGCGATGATCTCCATGCCGTCATGGTGACATCTGCCAGGTGTCGGTTGCGGCAGTTCTGGCCGGCGTCCCGGTGAACGGCGTCGACCGACATTCTCCTGGCTCAGAGGACGAACGGCTCCGCGGCGGTTTCCGCCGCCATCGGGCGACCGACGGCCTGCCAGGCGGTCGTCCCGCCGGCCAGGTTCACGGCCTGGTGCCCCCGGGCGAGCAGGAACTCGGTGACCTGGGCGGAGCGGCCGCCAGATTTGCAGATCACGGTGATCTCCCGGTCCGGCAGCTCGGCCAACCGGGCCGGTACCTCCCCCATCGGGATGTGTACGGCGCCGACGGCGTGACCGGCGGCCCATTCGTTGGGCTCCCGCACGTCGAGCAGGAACGCCTGCGGGGACACGTCTGCAGCCTGAATCTCCGGCACCTCGGACATGCCGGGCATTCTGCCGCGCCGCCATCGGAACGCATCGACCGGTCGTATCGGATGTCATGCCCCACAGGGTGACTTTGCCTTCTGTAACCGAACATTCACCCACCGTCAGGGGAACCGGGCCGGAGTGGGACGCGTCGTAAGTAACGTGCGTATCCGAATCGTCGCGGCAGCTGCCGCCGTGGTGCTGGCCGGCTCCGTCGGCTCGATCACCGCGGCCCACGCCATGGCGCTGTCCTCGCCCCTCGCGGCCGACAACGGCATCGCGACCACCTACGCGGCCACGGATCTTGTCGTGGTCTACCAGGCCGGGCCCGGCGCCGCGGCCATGACCAGCGAATTGCGCTGCAACCCGGTCGGCGGAGACCGCATCGACGCGGTCAACGCCTGCGATCGGCTGGCCTCGCTGGCCCACGCTCGGCGCAACCCGTTCGCCGCCCCGGCGGCCAACCAGGTTTGCTCGGTCGACTACGACGGGCCGGAAACGGCAACCGTGTTGGGTACCTGGCGCGGCAAGCAGGTGCGCGCCGCGTTTTCCCGCACCAATGGCTGCGAGATCGCCCGCTGGGAATCCATCGCCCCGTTGCTGGACCCCGCACCCGGCACCCACCCGGCGGTGCGCGACAGCTAGTCGTCGCACGGCGTCGGCCACGATTTCCGGCGCCCGAACCGGGTGGGCTTCGTGGGGGGGCCTCCGGGTCGGGCGCCGGTATGCTGTTCGGATCTGACTGATCGTCAGATCGCTATTTGAGCAGTTTGGACAACCGCCGGTCGGCCAGCGGTTTGCCGCCGGTCTGGCAGGTGGCGCAGTACTGCAACGCGCGGTCGCTGAACGAGACCTCACGGATGGTGTCACCGCACACCGGGCACGGTTGCCCGGCCCGGCCGTGCACCTGCAACCCCGCCTTCTTCTCGCCCTTGATCTCTTTCGTGGCCAAACCGGTGGCGCGCTCGATGGCATCGGCCAGCGTGGTGCGGATGACCTCGTACAGCGCGGCCACCCCGTCAGCATCGAGGGTGTTGGCCGGTTTGAACGGGGACAGCTTCGCGGCGTGCAACACCTCGTCGGAATAGGCGTTACCGATTCCGGCGATCACGCTCTGGTCGCGCAGCACGCCCTTGAGTTGCGCACGTCCGGCCCGGGCGAGCAACGCGGCGAACACCTCGACGGTGAACTCCTCGGCCAACGGGTCGGGTCCCAGCCGGGCCACCCCGGGCACCTGCGCCGGGTCACGCACGCAGTACACGGCCAGGCCCTTCTTGGTGCCGGCCTCGGTCAGGTCGAAGCCCGCCGCGATGCCCTCGGCATCTCCGTCGCGCTCGCCCAGATGTACGCGCACCGCCAGCGGCCCCTTGCCCGGCTTGGCGGGCAGCGCGGGCAGGTTCTCCCGCCACTGCAACCACCCGGCCCGGGCCAGGTGCACGATCAGGTGCAGCGGGGCCGAGCCCGCACCGTCGCCGCCCACCCCGAGATCGAGGAACTTGCCGTGCCGGCCCACGTCGGAGACGAACAACCCGGCCAGCGAGGTGATCGGCGGGTCGTAGGTCTTCAGCGCGCTGATCGCGGCCACGTCCACCCGGGTCACCGGTCGACCCACGGCACGCTCGGTGAGCAGGCGACGTAGCGCCTCCACCTCGGGCAGTTCCGGCACGCTGGAACGTTAGCTAACTACCGCACTGTGTGTCGTCCAACTGGACGTCGCGGCCGGTGAAGCTGAACTCCAGACCGTCAGCCTTCGGACGCAGCGCCACGTTCATGCCGTCCGGGATGGTGCGCAGTTGCAACCGGATCGGCCCGAGGCCGGCCAGCGAAGTGTTGAAGAACTGTTGCCCATTGGCGCTGGCCGTAGCAGTGCCCGGGTCCACCACCAGCGTGCTGCCCTCGATGCGCGGGGTCACGGTGGCGTTCGCGGCCAGCCCGGTCGGGCTGAAGCCAATGCTGATGGTGACCTGTCCGTTGTCGCCGCCGGAGATCATCATCGGCGCGATCGCGGCACTGATGGCGTCGTACCCGAGCAGCCCGGTGCCGTCGATCGCCGACGCGTGCGCGCCGCCGTGCGAGCGGCGCACCCCGCGCAGGTCGGCGTGCGCGTGCATGATGCGGACCTTGCAGGCGGTCGCGTCGCGGGCGTCCAGGCTGACCGAGCCGAACCGTCCGCGCAGCAGCTGCGGCAGGAACGGCCCGCCGCCCAGGTGCACGCTGGGCCGCTTCGGGGTGTCCAGGGCGTCCTGCATCTTCGAGGCCATCAGGTGCGCCACGACCTGACGTGATGTCAGATCAGCGGCGCCCGCCTGCAGGAGCAATCCGCCGACGATCGCGACGGGCAGCACGCCGCGCTGCCACGCCGGGCGCGGCGCCCGCGCCGATGCGGGCGGGGGAGCGGCGGGCGGTTCCACGACCATGGTCATGGCCCGTTTGTAGCACGCAGACGGACAAAAGTGTACGGTTCCGTACACCACGGTTCATAAACTCCAAGGCGTGGTCCCGGCGGTGTGTCGGGATCATATCTGACGTCGTGTCAGATATCGCCTGTGTTGCCGCCTCCCCGCCCCCCGGCGACACGCCCGGAAATGTCCGCGTGACCTACCAGACATATAAACTGATGGATCGTCAGTTGATCGCCTCAAGGTGCGGGCCCCGCCTCGATCTGTTCACGCCGGAGCCACGATCCGGCAACCCACCCCGCCTAGCGTGAACCACGGTTCCCACCGGGACGGGGAACCATCGGGGGCGCACAGGGCCGCGTCCCCGCGGCGTGGCCACTTCTGTAGGCCACGTTCGCCGGGCGGGTCGGTCGGCTGGGTTCTCCCCCACCGACCCGCTCCGGCGGCCACCGGACCCGGCCAAGGGGGGCAAGCGGGATGACGATGTATCGAGCCGTGGGGTTGTTGCCGGGGGCGAGGGATTGCCCGAACTGCGCAGTGGACCTGGACGATCTGGCGGTGTCACTGGGCGGGACCGTATGGGTGTGCCCGCGGTGCCTGCACGAGGTGCCGGTGCCGGCGATGACCGCGCGGCGCCGGTTCTGGCTACGGGACGGGCGCAGTGTGCACCTGCGGCCGGTACACCCGTCCGACATCAACCACCTCATCGCCTTCCACCAACGGCTTTCCGAACGCTCGCGGTACCTCCGCTACTTCGGACCGAAGCCCGGGTTGACGCTCGCCGAGGCTCGGTATTTCGCCACCGTCGATGGTCGTGATCGGTTCGGCACGGTGGCGATCGTCGACGAGGCCGCCGGGCCGGTCGTGGTCGGGCAGGCCTTCTTGATCCGGATCGGGCCGGACCGCGGCGAACTCGCCCTCGTGGTGCGCGACGATCACCAAGGGGTCGGCCTCGGCGCCCAACTGGGGTTGATGGTGCTGGCCACCGCCGTGCGCCACCGCATCCGCTTTCTGACCGGGCCGGTTCTGTTGGAGAACCGCCAGATGCAGTCGTTGGCGATCACTCGGGGCGGGCGCGCGGTGAGCCGGTCCGGGCCGGAGGTCCAGTACGAACTGGACGTGCGGACCTTCCGGACGCCGTCAGCTCCCGCGGTGCCGATTCAGCACCAGTCGCGCCAGCAGCCCGAACCCGCGCCGTCCCAGTACGACCAGCCGTCGTCCGGACCGCTGTCGTCACCCCAGTCATCGCCACCGCGGCCACGGGGATCGTGGTCCGCGAGGGCACCGTCCGGCGTCGCGTGGTGTCCACCGTCGCCCTGGCCGTAGTCACTGCCGTACGGGTAACCGTGGCAATAGTGGTAGCCGCATTCGCCGTAACCGTCGTCGTCCCACTGGTTGTGCTGATGGCCGTGGTGGTGGAACACGTGCCCGTTTCCGTTTCCGTGTCCAGGACCGGGGCCGGGGCTCATCGCGGCCGAGGCCAAGGGGGCAACGCCCAGGGTCAGCGCCGCAGCCGCAGCGAACACCCCCGCGAGCCGTCTCCGAGCAGACACCGCAACCTCCCCCGACGAACATGGACATACTCCCCGGAATCGAATGTCCCCCACGGCGTCTGCGACCCGATACCCGTGAAGATCAAAAACTAGGCATGCCGGGTCGCGGTGTTCTTTGCACTCCGGCCGCAGGCCTCCCGGGCGGACATCTGATACTCACGGCAGACCAACGACCTGCCGGGAGCACACATGGCGATCGTCAGCCGCGAGATCAGCTACAGCCACGGGGACCTGTCGTTGACCGGCGTGCTCTATCGGGACGACAGCGCCGGCGCACCGGCTGCCGGGCTGCTGATCATCCCCGGCGCGGGTGGGTTGGACGACCACGTGGCCGGGCAGGGTGCGCGCTACGCCGGGCTGGGTTACGTGGTGTTCACCGCGGACATGTTCGGCCCCGGCGTGGTCGGCGACCGGGAACGCACCATGGCCACGATCAAGGAACTGCGTGCCGACCCGGACCTGCTGGTGGCCCGGGCGGTGGCCGGACTCGGGCAACTACAGGCGGCCCCGGAGACCACCGGCCCGTACGCCGCGCTGGGTTTCTGCTTCGGCGGACAGACCGTGATTACGATGGCCCGGGCCAACGTCGAGGTGGCCGGGGTGGTGAGCATGCACGGATCGCTGAGCACGTCCCGCCCGGCCGCGCCGGACTCGGTGCGGGTGCCCGTGCTGGTGTGCCACGGCGCGGACGATCCGCACGTCCCGATCGGCGATGTGGTGGCCTTCATCGAGGAGATGACCAAGGCCGGCGCGGACTGGCAGCTGATCGCCTACGGCGGTGCGGTGCACGGGTTCACCCACACCCACGCGGTGCCCGGCGGCAACGGCGTCGCCTACCACGAGCCCACCGACCGGCGTTCCTTCACCGCTGCCACCGCGTTCCTCGCCGAGGTACTCGGAGCCGGGCGATGAGCAAGCCGCTGCCGGAGTGCGCGGTCGCCATCACCGGCGGCACCTCCGGCGTGGGCCTGGCCACCGCGCACGCCTTCGCCGCCCAGGGAGTGACCCGCCTGGCGCTGCTGGGACGCGACCCCGACCGCGGCACGGCGGCACGGGAGCAGGTGCTCGCCGCGTATCCCGGGCTCGACGTGCACTACGTGCGCACCGACGCGAGCGATCACCATTCCGCGGTGGCCGCCGCCCACACCGTCGATGCCCTGCTGGAGGGGTTCGACGTGCTGGTGAACTCCACCCAGTCGCAGTGGGTGCCGGATCTGGCCCGGGACATCCCGCTGGAGAACGCCCGGCGCATTCTGCTCGATCAGGCCATGCCCCCGATCAACATGAGCCTGGCCGCGCTGCCCTACATGACGGAACGTCAGTTCGGGGTGATTCTGAACATCGCCTCGGATGCGGCGAAGCTGGCCACGCCGGGGGAGTCGGTGATCGGGGCGGGGATGGCGGCGATCGTCATGTTCTCCCGCACGCTGGCCATGGAGGCCAAGCGCAACGGCATCCGGGTCAACGCCGTGACCCCGTCGCTGATCCAGGGCACGCCGGGCGGCGACCGGGTAATGGCCGGTGGGTTCTCCAAGAAGCTGTTCGAGAAGGCAGCCGCCATGGCGCACCTCGGCGTGCCCGAAGCCGACGACCTGGCCGCGCTGATCGTGTTCCTGGCCGGGCCGGGCGCGGCCCGGATCACCGGTCAGGCGATCAGCGTGAACGGCGGCATCTCCGCCGGCTGAGTTGTCACACCGGCAGCAGTAGCTCGGACAGTGGCTTGCGCACGCGCGGCGCGAACTCCCGCTCCCGCAGGTTCTCCGGCAGTGCGGCCTCGGGGTCCCAGTGGCCGATGGCCATCATGGCCAGGGGTTCGATCGTGTCGGGCAGCTTGAACTCCGCGCGCAGCCCGTCGTGGTCGAAGCCGGCCATCTGGTGCACGACCAGGCCCATCGCGGTGGCCTGCACGGTGAGGTGCGCCGCGGCCTGTCCGGTGTCGTAGTGCCACAGCGGCCACGGCTCGCCCTTCTCGTCCACCGTGGTCGCCGCGATGGCCAGCAGCGCCGAGGCGACCGGCGCCCACGTCTGGTTACCGGGCAACAGCTGCGCGGCCAGTCGATCGAAGGCCGGCTCGCCCTGCCTGGCCACCAGGAAGCGCCACGGCTGGCTGTTCCCGTACGACGGCGACCAGCGCGCGGCCTCCAGCAGGGTGTTGAGGTCTTCATCGGTCAGCCGGTGGCCGGCGACGAAGCCCCGTGGACTCCACCGGTTGGCCAGCAAGGGGTGCAGGTCCGCCCCGGTGACCGCGGCGCGCGCATGGTTCGACATGTCAGTCCCAGATCCGTTCTCGGTGGTCAGCTCGCGAGCCCGGCGTGCATCTCCCACACCAGGACCTCGCTGGGCTCGTTGGCGGTCACCCGTTGTCCGCCGGTGGCGGTGAACCGCACGGTGTCGCCGGCCACGAGTTCCCCCGCGCCCTCCAGGTCCACGTCACCGCGGGCCACGAACAGGTGCAGGTACGGGGCCTCGGGCAGCTCCACGCTCTGGCCGGGCTCCAGCCGGGCCACGTGCAGGGAGGCGAACTTGTTGTTGATGCGGATTGCGGCCTGGTCCACGTGTTGCGGCATCCCGGAGGCCACCGGCACCAGTCGACCGGTGAGCAGTTCGGCGTCCACCTCGGCCTGCTCGTAGCCGGGCACGATGCCCTGCTCGTCGGGCACCACCCACATCTGCACGAAGTGTATGGGCTCGTCGTGCCGCTCGCCGCCGATACGCCAGGAGTCGTTCTTCTCCGAGTGCTGGATGCCGACACCCGCGCTCATCCGCTGGGCGAGACCCGGATAGATGATCCCGGAGTTGCCGCGGGAGTCCTGGTGCACCAGGGAACCGGTCAGCACCCAGGTGACGATCTCCATGTCCTTGTGCGGGTGCGTCTCGAAGCCCGCGCCGGCTTTCACGATGTCGTCGTTGTTGACCAGCAGCAGCCCGTGGTGGGTGTTCTTCGGGTCGTAATGCCCACCGAAGGAGAAGGAGTGGTGCGAGTCCAGCCAGCCGATCCTGGTGCGCGCCCGTTCGGCGGAACGACGGATGTCGACGGCGGGTTCCAGCAGGGCGGAGGTCATGGGACCAATCCTTCCGAAAGTACAGTTGACACGTCAACCACTGACTGCAGTGCCCTATTCCGGATCAGCCTGCCCAGGCGGCGTACAGCAACGCCCGCAACGCCGCGGCGTCCATCGGCACCGGGTTGTCCCGGGGCACCACGGGTTCAATGATCGCCACCGCCTCGTCGAGTTGATCCTCGCGCAGTCCCAGGGCGCGCAGGCCGGTGGGCACTCCGCCGGCCCTGGCCAGCGTCTGCAGACCCGCCACGGGGTCGGCGACACCCAGCGCCACGGCAATACGCGCCACGGCCTCGGGTGCGCCGGGAGCGTTGGCGGCCAGCACGTGCGGCAGCACGATCGCGTGCGTCTGCGCGTGCGGCAGATCAAAAGCCCCGCCCAGGGCGTGGCAGATCTTGTGATGCAGCCCGGTGCCCGCGGCGCTGAACGCGACCCCGGCCAGGTAGGCCCCGTAGAGCAGATCGCTCGGCGCACCCTCGTCCCGGCCCAGCCCGCGCAGCCCGACGCCCAGGGCGTGGATGCCCTCAGCCGCCAGCACCGAACTGATCGGGTTGCGCCGCGTGCCCCAGAACGCCTCCACGCAGTGCGCCATCGCGTTCAGCCCGCTGGCC
>DASQPJ010000089.1:0-3012 GCA_035644015.1 Sporichthyaceae bacterium | reverse complement strand
CGCCCCGGGCGGTCCGCCGGACCAGGTGCTCCTCGTCGGCGTCTCCTAAGTCCGGACCTGACATCAAAAGCCAGACAAGCCGTTAGGCGTGCCGACGCCGGTGGGACCGTTCCAGCCCGGTCCGGCCACGCACAGTGCCTGCACATCCGAGGCACAGGCCTGCTGCCCGTTCGCCGCGTCGTAGTTCTTACCGGTAGTCACGTTGGTGAAAGCACCCCAGGGCGCGTGGTATACCGTGTTCGGTCCATCCACGCGGTCGGTGTGGCCGCCGCGGGCATACAGGCCCGCGACATACGGCGCGGCCAGGCTTGTGCCGGCTGCCGCCGTCCACTTGGGAGCTTGGTGGGAGTACGGCGCATAAGTGCGGTAGGACGCGACGTTCTCGCTGACGGCCGAGACGTCCGCGGCGGCGCGGTGTCCGCCGCACAGGTCGCTGACCGAGTCCGGCGCCCCGAAAGCACCGGGCTGGTTGGTGTCGCAACCACTGCCGGACCACCGCCAGGCAGTCTGCGTGAAACCGCTGTCCTGCTTGGTGATGGAGACCCCACCGGCGACGGTCACCCACGGCAGGTCCGCGGGCCAGCTGATCGTGTTGGTGGGCTGGAAACCGGAGTCCCCGGAGGCGGTGACCACCGCGACACCTGGGTGGTGCAATCGCTCGCCGATGGCCTGTGCTTCGGCAGAACTGTCGTTGGGGAATCCGATGCTCATGCTAACCGCGTTGGCCCCCAGCCTGATGGCGGTGTCCACGGCTTGAGTGAAGTCCGCCATCGCCTTGCGCAGCTGCTCCGGTGGGCCCGGAGCAGCGTCAGTGGAGGGCACCTGCACAACGATAACTCGGCATTCCGGGCATGCGGCTGAAACCATGTCGACATCCAGGGCCGCCTCGGCGGCCCCGGCCTGGTCGTACCGAGCGTTGGCCGGGTCCTCGGCCAACGGCGGGCCACCATTGAGGTCGGCGATCTTCAGGCACCCACTGGCCGCAGTGCACTCAGGCAGCTTGTACTGGGCGCGGTACACGGCCAGATCGGACTCCAGCACCGGGTAGGCGCCGCCGGTGATGACGGCAACCGTCCCCTTGCGACTGCCCAGGGCGTCGGGGGCAGGCAAGTGCAGCGCGGCGGCCAAGTCATCGGCGCCCCAACCGGTTGGGGAGTCGGTGGACAGGACCTGCGCCGACCCAGAAGCAGTGGTGACCTCTTGCGCCAGACACAGGTCGCAGGTGGCGGTCAAACCGTGCGTGTGGGACAGAGTGCCGTTGCGGACCTGTTCCCGCAGCGACGCGACGGTGTCACCGCCGGCCACCGGGGCCGTGAGCGCCAGTCCGGTCAGCGCGACGGCGGCAATACCGAGAGCGTGCCGCACGCTATGTCCAGAACGTGAACGTGACACGAGTTCTCCTGAATCCTGCCGAGGGTCCCGGCTTCGGTCCGACAGTGCTCAACTTCGCCATCCGCCCGGCCAGACGCCGACAGTGGGCCGCAGGTTCTCACTAGATTGTGGCCTGCATCACACTTGATGGCGATGGTGATCGGCTCGAAGACCGCGCTCTGAAACCACGGCCGGAAAACAGCCGGGAGTTCTGGCACAGGAGACCGAAATAGAGTTCAGGGTGGCCGATTTCGCCCGTGTGGAAGAGGAAGTTGCCGGCCGAGTAGATGATCAAGCCGTCGTGCCAGGAGGAAGAATCACCCTTACTGAGCGATGGCGCAGTCACCCTCGCCGGGCGGAGGCTGGGGTCAACCTGGTCGACCACGATATGCCCTGGTGATGAGGTGCGGGAGGCGACGATGGTGCGACTCCAGGCCCCCAAATCGACCGACCGAAGGAATGTCCATGTCAGACGCTCGTCAACCACGATCCGACCATCAGGACCGGCCCACTGATGGCGCGGGTGCGGGATTGCCGGCTGATAACCACACGGCCGGGTTTTCCCGCTACTCCCGGCGCTCGTTGTTGCGTGCCGGGGTGGTCGGAGGGAGTGCCGCGGCGGTGCTGGCCGCGTCCGGCGTGGTCGGGTCAGGCCTGGCCGTCGCCACTTCCCCGGCCACGGCTCCGCCCGCGCCCGCCCTGATGCAGAACCTGTTCACCGAGCCCGACCTCGACTTCGAGACGCTGTTCGCGTTCGGCAGCGCCGGATACGGGTGCGCCGAGTTCGGCGAGTTGGTGACGGTGGTCAATCAGGTCAACGGCGTGGGCGCGTCGTACCAGACCTACTACGACGCCTTTCTCGCGCTGGCCAAGCGCATCGAGGCACTGGCCAGTCACGAGCTGGCGGCCGGGCACACCGTCAACGCGCGCAGCGCCTACCTGCGCGCCTCGACGTACTACGACATGTGCCTGTACTTCATCCTCGGCACTACCGCCCGCGCTCAGGAAGCCGATTCGTACGCGGCCGTGCAGCGCTGCTGGGACGGGGCCAGCCAACTTTTCGGCACGCCGTTCGAGCGGGTCCGCATCCCCTACGGTAGCGGTTGGCTGCCGGGTTACCTGCTCAAACCGGACAACCGGCCGGTGCGGCGGCCCACGATTATCCTCAACAACGGCCAGGACGCCCAAAACATCTCCCTCTACGCCATGGGCGGCGCGGACGCGATCGCGCGCGGCTACAACGCGTTGATCTTCGAAGGGCCCGGGCAGGGTTCGCTGCTGTTCGAACGGCAGGTCCCGTTCCGGTCCGACTGGGAGAACGTGATCACGCCGGTCGTGGACTACCTGCGGTCTCGGTGGGACGTCGATCCCAGGCGCATCGTGCTGAACGGGTCGAGCCTCGGTGGGGGACTGGTCCTGCGCGCGGCCGCGTTCGAGCACCGGCTGGCAGCGGTCGTCGCCGACCCGGCGATCTACAGCCTGTGGGGCTGCTGGCAGGCAGGCGAGCGGTCGATCACCTCGCTGTTCGACAATGGCGCGAGCAAGGATCAGGTCAATGCCGAGTGGCAGCAGATCGTACCGCATCTGGACCACGTCACCCGCTACAACCTCGCCAAGCGCACCGAGCCCTACGGCACGCAG
>DASQPJ010000088.1:0-5391 GCA_035644015.1 Sporichthyaceae bacterium | reverse complement strand
GTTCCGGGGCGGCCACCCGGCTCACCGCCAAGGGTTACTCCGCCGGGCTGGTCGACGCCCTGGCCGAGCTGCTGGGCGACGCCGAGGGCGCAGTCACCGACGTGATCGATGCCCAGTACGGCGGCATCCTGGCCAGCACAGCCAGCGTGCTCACCGTCGTACGTCAACACCTGGTCCAGGCCGACGGGTCGCGCTCCGAGTACGGCACGACCTTCGACGTCCGGTTGGTCGGTGGCGACGCCACGTGGCGGATCACCGAGATTCACCCCGCCGTGCCCGGTCCGGTCGCCGCGCGGATCAGCCGGGCGGCGCAGGCCGCGTTGGCCAACCCGCGGCTGCGCCTGCCGGCGGCCGCACAGGCGGATATCAAGGCCGGCACCATCCACGATTCGGTGCTCACCTCGCTCGCCACCCTGTCGCAGCGCCACACCCTGGACATCAGCGTGTTGCGTTCCGGGCATCCGCTGCTGGTCTTCGGCACCACCCGTCCCAGCGACCACCCGCACGGGCGGGCCGCCGACGTGTGGGCAATTGACGGCCATCCGGTGGTCGATCCGGCCAATCGCGCGCTGGTGGTGGACTTCATGCGCGAGGCACACGCCACGGGGCCGTGGCAGGTGGGCGGGCCGGTGGACCTCGACGGCGCGGGTAGCGCGTACTTCACCAATCCCACCCACCAGGACCATGTGCACCTGGGATTTCTCAGCTGACCCATACCTGACTCACAGTCAGATTGCTGTGGGGAAGGCGAGGTACTGTTGTGCTGGGCACCACGCCCACCGTGTCCCGCGTCCTGAAAGGAACGACATGTCCGGCTTCCGGTTGCGACGTTGGGGCGTCCCCGCGCTGCTGGCGGTTGGAGTGGCGGGCGCGACCGCGGCACCGCACGCCTTCGCCGACTCACCCAGCCCGAACCTGCCCACGCTCAGCGCCGGGCAACTGCTCGCCGCGATCCATGCCTCCGACACGCAGGCTTTCTCGGGAACCGTCCGGACCGTCGCGAACCTGGGCCTGCCCCAGGTCCCGGACCGGTTGGTCACCCAAGGTTCTCCCCTGCCCGCCCTGCTCACCGGCACTCACACGGTGCGGGTCTGGGCTGCCGGCGCCGACCGGCAACGCGTCGCGTTGCTCGGCAACCTGTCCGAGACCGACGTGATCCACAACGGCGGCGACGTGTGGACCTACACGAGCAGCTCCAACACGGCCACCCACCGCCGGCTGCCCACCGGGACCAGCACGGATCACGCCGGCGCCGATGCCGCGGAACTGACCCCGCAGGCCCAGGCCGAACGCACGCTGGCGAAGATTGATCCGAGCACGGCGGTCACCGTCGATGACACCGCACGGGTCGCCGGACGCCCCGTGTACCGGCTCACACTCACCCCGCGTACCTCCGACACCTTGGTGCGCTCGGTACGTATCGCGGTGGACGCGGCGACCTCCGTGCCTCTGCAGGTGCAGATCTACGCGGCCGGCTCCCGCGCGCCGGCCTGGCAGACCGCGTTCACCAAGGTCTCGTTCAACGCACCCAATCCGGACGTCTTCGACTTCTCCCCACCCGCGCACGCCACGGTGACCGACTCGACGAGCGCGACGCCGGCGGCCCGACCCGACGGTTCTGACGCGGACCACCCGCACCCGACCACCACAGGGCAGGGCTGGGCCTCGATCCTGGTGCTGCCGCCGGGAACGCTCGGCGCCGACGATCTGTCGACGCGGCGCGACGGGAACACCTCGATGCTGGACCGCCTCACCACCGCGGTCCCGGAGGGGCGCCTGCTCAGTACCCGTCTGCTCTCGGTGCTGATCACGCCGGACGGCCGGGTGTTCCTCGGCGCGGTCCCGCCCGCGGCGGTCCGCCAGGCCGCGTCGACGGCCGGTTCATGACCATCACCGCCGCCGGGCCCGCTGCCGTCGCACCCGCGGGATCGAACCATGAGGGCGTTGCGGCCATCCATACGCACGCCCTGACCAAGCGATTCGGCAAGCACACCGCCGTCGACCGGATCGACCTGCTGGTCCCGGCCGGTTCGGTGTATGGCTTCCTCGGCCCGAACGGGTCCGGCAAGACCACGACGATCCGCATGCTGCTCGGCCTGGTGGCGCCGAACGAGGGCAAAGTGCAGCTGCTCGGGCAACCCATGCCGGGCGGCGGGAAGCGGGCGCTGGCCCGGGTCGGTTCGCTGATCGAGGGTCCGGCGTTTCACCCGTACCTATCAGGGCGGGACAACCTGCGGCGCTTGGACGCCTGCGACGCCACCGCCGATCCGGGTACCCGGGACCTGCGTATCGCCGCAGCCCTGGACCGCGTCGGATTGCGGGCCGCGGAAAACAAGCGCTACCGGCAGTACTCACTGGGCATGAAGCAACGTCTGGGCATCGCTGCGGCGCTGCTGCAACCACGGGATCTGCTGGTACTCGACGAGCCGACGAACGGGTTGGACCCGCAGGGCACTCGGGAGGTCCGCGCGTTGGTGCGGCAGGTCGCGGCCGAGGGAATGACCGTGCTGATCTCCAGCCACCTGCTCGCCGAGATCGAGCAGGTCGCCACCCACGTGGGGATCATGAGCGCGGGCCGACTGCTCCGCCAGGGCGCGTTGAGCGACGTACTCGGCGCGGGCGGCTTCGTGGTCACGGTCCACACCCAGGTGCCGCACCTCGCCGCCACCGCGTTGACCCGACTCGGGCTGACCGATGTGGTCCCCGACAGCGCGGCCGGAGTGGTCACCGCGCGCCTTGGCACGGTCAACGCCGAGACCGTCGCGCCGTTCCTGGTCGGGGACGGGGTTCCGTTCACCGGCCTGAACGTGGCCCGCCCTGCGTTGGAGGACTACTTCGTGCACCTGACCGGGGAGGGCTTTCATGTCGCCGGTTGAGCTGATGGCGGAGCCGGCTGCGGCCGCACCTTCACCATTGCGAGCCGCCGCACCCCGGCGCGGCGCCACCCGACGGCTGCTGGGCAGCGAACTGCGCATGGTGTTCCGCCGCCGCCGCAACATCGCGCTGCTGGTGCTGCTCGCCGCGGTGCCGGTGGCGATCGGCGCCGCGGTCAAGATCAACACCCCGCGGCACGCTGAGGACGGACCGCAATTCCTCGGCCAGGTGACCGGAAACGGCATGTTCCTGGTGCTGACCGCGCTGACCATCAGCCTGCCGTTGTTTCTGCCGCTGCTGGTCGGTGTGGTCGCCGGCGACTCGGTCGCGGGCGAGGCCGGCAGTGGCACGCTGCGCTATCTGCTCACGGTGCCGGTCACTCGTACCCGGGTGCTGTTGGCCAAGGCCTTCGGGGTGCTCGCGTACGCCGCCGCGGCGGTGCTCACGGTCGGCCTGGTCGGGCTGGTCACCGGCGGCATTCTATTCGGGCTGCACCCGATGACCCTGCTCTCCGGGGACACGATCTCGCTGGGGGCCGGCCTGCTGCGGGTTGCCGAGGTGGTGGCCTACGTGATCGCGTCACTCACCGGCTTCCTCGCCGTGGGTCTGTTCATCTCGACGTTGACCGAGGTGCCAATCGCCGCGATGGCGGCCACGGTGGCTACCGCCATCATCGTCACGGTGCTCGATCAGATCCCCCAACTCGGGAGCCTGCGCAGCCTCCTGTTCACCCACCACTGGATGGGTTTCGGGGAGATCCTGCGGCTGCAGGTGGACTGGTCGATGTTGACCTCCTGGCTGGGCCTGCAACTCGCCTACGTGCTGATCTTCTGCGCGGCCGCGTGGGCCCGCTTCACCACCTCGGACATCACCAGCTGAACGCCCCGAACGGGGGCCCGCGTCAGCGGGTGAGGTGGGCCCGGAGCTCGACCAGGTCCGCGATATCCCGCGGGCATGCCGCGGCCGGGCTGTGGCCCACCGGCCACTCCAGGGTTGCACTCGCCCGCGCGGCCATCGCCCGCTGCAACGGGGCAACCAGCGCCCGATCCTCGGCGCAGACCACATAGGTGGACGGCACCGTGCGCCAGGCCACAGTGGCGGGGCTTTCTCGGAAAAGCCCGAGCGCGGACGGCCGCAGCCGCGCCAGCGCGGCGTCGGCCACGTCGTCCGGCACCCCGTTGTAGAGCACGTCGCGCGCGATCGCCGGGTCCAGGGTGGACAACCCGGTCTCCTTGTCTCGTTGGATCGCCGGCCCCAGCGCGGGCGGGGGCAGCTCGAGGTCGGGGAACACCTTCGCCATCGACTCCCCCTCGTCCACTTGATACGCCGTCAGGTAGATGAGATGGCGCAGGTTCGGCCGCTGCACCGCGGTGATCACCACGCCGCCGTAGGAGTGGCCGATCAACACGACCTCGCCGGAGATCCGGTCGAGCACCGACCCCAGCGCAGCGACATCATCGGCCAGGGTGGTCAGGGGTAGCTCGACGGCCTGGCTGTCCACGCCTCGCTCGGCAAGCTCGGCGCGCGCCTCGTCCCACACCCACGCGCCCTGCCACAGGCCGTGCACGAACACCGCCACGGCTGGTCTGTTCTCGGTCGCATTCGGCACCCGGCGATGCTAATGCGCACCCGTTCGCAAGGATGGCGGCCATCAGCGACTGACTCGAGAGCCGAGGAGCACTCCATGGGCAAGTTGGACGGCAAGGTCGCCTTCATCACCGGGGCGGCACGTGGACAGGGCCGCAGCCACGCGATCCGGCTCGCCCGGGAAGGCGCCGCCATCATCGCCGTCGACATCTGCCGCCAGATCGAGTCAGTGCCCTATCCGATGGCCACCTCGGCCGATCTGGCGGAGACCGTCGCCGAGATCGAGTCCCTGGACCGGCGCATCGTCGCCACCGAGGTGGATGTACGCGACGCCGCTGCCCTGCGCGCCGCACTCAGCGAGGGCGTCGCCGAGTTGGGTGGGGTCGACATCGTGTTACCCAACGCCGGCATCGTCGGCCTCACCGACGATCCCGACGCCGACCAGGATCAGCTGTTCCGCGACGTCATCGACGTCAACCTCACCGGGGTGTGGAACACCATCAGCGCCGCGGCGCCCCTGATGATCGAACAGGGCCGGGGTGGCTCGATCGTGCTCACCAGCTCCACCCAGGGCCTCACCGGTCGGGGTGGCGACGGCGGTGGTGCGCTGAGCGGTTATTGCGCGGCCAAGCACGGCGTCGTCGGGCTGATGCGTACGTTCGCGAATTGGCTCGCCCCGCACAACATCCGGGTGAACAGCGTGCACCCGACCGGCGTGAACACCCCAATGATCATGAACGAGCACGTGGGGGCCCTCATCGAGGCAAACCCGGAGATCGCCGCGGCCCTGGCCAACCTGATGCCGGTACCCGTGATCGAGGCGATCGACATCAGCAACGCCATCGCCTGGCTGGTCTCCGACGAGGCCCGCTACGTCACCGGCGTCACCCTGCCCGTCGACGCCGGCTTCTGCGTCAAGTAGGCGAACGC
>DASQPJ010000087.1:0-8290 GCA_035644015.1 Sporichthyaceae bacterium | reverse complement strand
CGCTGCACACACCGTTGGGGGCGAGCGCGGGCGGCCGGTCGCTGCGGGAGTTCGCCGCGGACCGACTGTCCGAGCTGGATTTCGAGTTGCCGTTGGCCGGCGGGGATCAGCCGGGTCGGCTGATCCGATTGGCGGAGCTCGGCCCGGTGCTCGACACGCACCTGGCCGGCGACGACCCGGTACGGGGCTGGCTGCCCCGACTCGCCTCGCCGGACCTGGCCGGCCAACCGCTGCGCGGATACCTGACCGGCAGCATCGACGCGGTGCTGCGGGTGCCCGCCCCGACCGGCCCCGGCTACCTGGTGGTGGACTACAAGTCCAACCGGCTGCACCCGGCCGAGGACTCCCCGAGCCTGTGGCACTACCGGACCGAGGCCCTGCAGGCGGCCATGTTCGCCGCGGATTACCCGCTGCAGGCGTTGCTCTACCAGGTCGCGCTGCACCGTTATCTGACGTGGCGTCAGCCCGACTACGACCCCGAGCGACACCTGCGCGGGGCGCTGTACCTGTTCCTGCGCGGCATGCCCGGCGCGGCGCCGACCGGCGCGGACGCCACCGACGAGGTGCCCGGGGTGTACGCCTGGCGCCCGCGGGCGGCCGCTGTGGTGGCGACGTCGGAGTTCCTGGCCGGAGGCGCACCGTGACCGGCACACTGCCGGTCTCCCGGCCCGATCACGACCCCGACCTGGCCCGCCGGGCGGAGGGTCTGCTCGCGCAGTTCAACCTCGCAGGTGTGCTCACCGCGGCGGATGTGCACGTGGCGAACACCCTGGGGCGCCTGGGCGAGGAGACCGATCCGGCCGTGCTGTTGGCCGTGGCCCTGGTGGTGCGCAACACCCGGGCGGGTTCGGTGGTGCTGGACCTGGCCGGTGCGCAGGACACCACCAGCCCGGACAGCGAGGAGAGCCTCGGCCCGATCGAGGCAGTGGCCCTGTCCTGGCCGGACCCGGTGCAGTGGATCGCGCGTTGTGCGGCCAGTCCGCTGATCGGCGACGCCGATGACCCGCCGGGACCACCGCTGCGCATGGTCGGCACCTCGCTGTGGCTGGACCGCTACTTCGGACAGGAACGCCAGGTCGCCGACGGACTGTTGGCCCGGGCGGCCGGGGCGCCACCGTCCCTGGACGAGGCCCGGTTGGTCGCAGGCCTGACCCGGTTGTTCGGCGCGGCCGAGGACGCCGACCAACGGGCGGCCGCCGAGCAGGCCGTGCGCGGGCGGCTCGCGGTGATCGTCGGCGGGCCCGGCACCGGCAAGACCACCACCGTGGCCCGGTTGCTGGCGTTGCTGCACGACCAGCCCGGCCCCACTCCGCGGATCGCGCTGGCCGCACCCACCGGGAAGGCCGCAGCCCGGCTCACCGAGGCGGTGCGCGGTGCCGTCGCGGGGTTCTCCCCGGACGACCGCGCCCGGGTGGGCGAACCCGCCGCGACCACCGTGCACCGCTTGCTCGGCTTCCGGCCGGGCAGCCGCAGCCGCTTCCGACACGACCGGGACAACCGATTGCCGCACGACGTGGTGATCGTCGACGAGACCTCGATGGTGTCGCTGACCTTGATGGCCCGACTGATCGAGGCAGTGCGCCCGGCCGCGCGACTGGTGCTGGTCGGCGATGCCGATCAGTTGGCCTCGGTGGAGGCCGGGGCGGTGCTCGGTGACCTCACCGCCGACCCGGAGTCCTCCGCGCTGCGCGCGCACGTGGTGCGGCTGCGGCGCACCCGCCGGTTCACCGAACACGGCGAGATCGCCGCGCTGGCCGCCGCGGTGCGCCGGGGCGACACCGACGCCACCCTGGCCGCGCTGCGCGCGGGCGGCGACGTGGTGCAGTTCGTCGAGGTGCACGACGACGCCGACCTGCCCGACGCCGTGCTCGCCGACCTGCGCGAGGACGTGCTGCGCACCGGGACCGCGATGCTCGCCGCAGCGAGCATCGGCGACGGCGCGGGCGCGCTGGCCGCCGCCGACGCGCACCGGGTGCTCTGTGCCCACCGGCTCGGCCCACGTGGGGTCCGGCACTGGACCGGTCGGGTGAGCGGTTGGCTGCTGGACGCGGGCCGGGTGGGCGCGCACCGGGTGGGCGAACCGTTGCTGATCACCGAGAACGACGCCGACCTCGGGCTGTTCAACGGCGACACCGGAGTGTTGGTCGCTACCCCGGACGGACCACTGGTGGCCTTCCGCCGCGGCAGCACCGTGCGCCTGGTGCCGCTGGGCCGGTTGCCCGCGCACCGTCCCGTGCACGCCATGACCGTGCACCGCGCGCAGGGCAGCGAGTTCGGCCGGGTCAGCGTGCTGCTGCCCGCGGCGAGCTCACCGCTGGCCACCCGGCAAACGCTGTACACCGCGATCACCCGGGCCACCGACTCGGTGCGCCTGATCGGGTCCGCGGATGCCGTGGCCCGGGCGGTGACCCACCCGGCCGCCAGGGCCAGTGGGTTGGGCGCGCGGTTGCACGTGGACTGATGCAGCATCAGTTGGGTCGGCGGGCGGCCAGGTGGGCCACCGCGACGCGGCGCACGAAGTCCCGTTCGACGAAGGCCCGGGCCAACCGATCGCGCAGTCGACCGGCCGCGTCCGGGGTCAGCGCGCGGGCGAGCAACTCGCCGTAGGTGGGCGCCAACGGGTTCGCCGCGGTGGCCAGGAAGGAATCCACGTCCGCCGCGGGCGGGGACCCCGCGGCGATCTCCGCGTGGTAGTCCATGCGCACGTCGACCAGTCCGGCCCGCTGCACGAGTGCGAACAGGTCGCGTTCATCGAAGCCCAGCATGGTGGCGTGCTCCGGGGCATTGGCTGCGGCGACCCGGCTCACCGTGGCGGCCTCGTCCAGCGCACCGTCCACCCCGAAGCCCCAAAGCCGGTTCGGATCGGCGGGCAGGCCGAAGCTGTTGATCGGCTCGAACAACGCCAGCCGGCCACCGGGACGCAGCACCCGGTGCACCGTGGCCAGCGCGCCGGCCTTGTCCGCGACATAGATCAGCACCGAGCGGATGGTGACCACGTCAAAGCACGCGTCGGGCAACTCCGCGAGGTCGGGCAGCGCGCTGTGCACGAACGAGCAGCGCTTGTCCAGACCGGCCAACGCCGCAGCGTCCGCGGCATGGCGCAATAACAGCGCGGAGAAATCGGTGAACGTGACGTGTCCGTCCGGGCCGACGAGTTCGGCCGCACGTAAGCCGACCAACCCGTCCCCGCAGCCGACATCGAGCACCCGATCTCCGGGCACCAGCGCAGCGTCGGCGAGCACCTTGTCCCGGATGCGCTGCAGCGCGCGTGCGGTGACCTCGCGGGTGGCCGGGTAGTCACCGTCGCGGCGGTGCAATAGCCACTCCGCCCACGGGTCCGGGGCAGCGCTGCAGTGCCCATCGGCTCGCTCGCTGCGCTCGCTCACATCAAGAGGGCGCGACTCCGGAGGCACACGCGCTGCCCTGGCCGAGGTCGAGACCGAGCACGTCGACGCCGAGGCACAGCGGCAGTGACGGTCCGCCAGGGGCGGGTGCCGGCGCCGGCGCAGCCATCGCCGAACCGCCCGCCAACATCGCGAGCATCATTGCGGCCATCAGGGTCCCGAACGCTCGACGCATCGACCTCTCCCCGGGTAGTTCGTGACGTTCGATCAAAGTAACCGACCAAACGGACATCCGCGGTTCAAACGGCCGAAACGTGTCGCGAAAAGGTTCGCCTCTGGCGACATAGGTACTGCGCCTCTGGCGCCATAGGTACTGCGTCTCTGGCGACGTACGCTCTGTCAGCCGTTATGGGCATCGCGGAATGCGACCCACTCCTTGAGCTTGCCCAGGTCGTAGTCCGGCCCACCGCGGTGCACCGTGAACATGGTCACGCCGGCCGCCAGCAGGTCATCGGCCACGTCCTTCGGTGAGCTCTCCCCCACCCCGGCGGACCGCTCGATCTCCGCGGGATCGCGGCCGACCTCGGCGCACCAGCCGTCCAGCACCTTGCACTTGTGGGCGATCTCGTCGCCCGACCCGAAGCCGTGCCAGATGTCGGCGTGCTTGGCCACCAGGCGCAGCGTCTTCTTCTCCCCGCCACCGCCGATGAGCAGCGGGATGTGCCGGGTCGGGGCCGGGTTGAGCTTGGCCAGCCGTGACTCGATCCGCGGCAGCGACTCGGCCAGCGCATCCAGCCGCGAGCCGACCGTGCCGAACTCGTACCCGTACTCGTCGTAGTCGCGCTGGAACCAGCCCGAACCGATGCCCAGGATCAGCCGGCCATCGGAGATGTGGTCGACGGTGCGTGCCATGTCCGCGAGCAGTTCGGGGTTGCGGTAGCTGTTGCAGGTGACCAGGCAGCCGATCTCGATCCGGGAGGTTGCCTCGGCCCAGGCGCCGAGCATCGTCCAGCCCTCGAAGTGCGCCCCGTCGGGCTCGCCGTAGAGCGGATAGAAGTGATCCCAGTTGTAAACAACGTCGGCGCCGGTGTCCTCCACTCGGGCCACCGCGTCGCGAAGCTGTTGGTACGTAGCGTGCTGCGGCTGAAGCTGAATGCCGATGCGGACGGGTCGAGTCACGAGCGCTCCTTGGTCACGAGTTCACCTGGTGGGTGCAACGACCGGATGCTGCCCGCTGCTTCCCGATCAACACTGTTTCCCGGTCGACGCCCCTAGGGTGGCCGGCATGACGCCCATGACTGGTTCGGTGACCACGACCATGCAAGCGGCTCCCGCCGCGGTGTGGGCGTTGGTGACCGACGTCACCCGGATCGGCGAGTTCAGCCCGGAGACCTTGGAGGCCCGCTGGATCGAGCCGGCCACGGGTCCAGCGCTGAATGCGCGGTTCCAGGGACACGTCAAGCGCAACGGCAGGGGCCCGATGTACTGGACGACCTGCCGGGTGGTGGCCTACGAGGTGGAGCGCGAGTTCGCGTTCGTGGTCGAGGCAAAGGGGTCGGCCGGGCTGAACACCTGGCGTTATTCGTTGCGTCCGACCACCGAGGGCACCGAGGTCACCGAGTCGTTCCAGCTGTCGGACACGGCGACCATCAAGCTGTACTGGGCGGTGTTCGGCGCCATGCGTGCCCGGACCAATGTGCGCGGCATGCGGCAGACGCTGGAGCGGATCAAGGCTGCCGTCGAGCGGGGCTGACCCTCGCCCCCGGTGCGCCGCCGGCCGATGTAACACGCGTGCTCTAGGGTGCCGGGCCATGCAGCTCAGTCCCCATGAGACCGAACGGCTGCTCATCCACGTCGCCGCCGATGTCGCCCACCGACGCCGCGCCCGCGGGCTGCGGCTCAACCATCCCGAGGCCGTCGCGATCATCACCGCGTTCCTGCTCGAGGGCGCCCGCGACGGGCGAACAGTGGCCGAGTTGATGAACGCGGGGCGCAGCGTGCTGACCCGCGAGGACGTCATGGAGGGCGTGCCCGAGATGCTGCACGAGGTGCAGGTCGAGGCGACGTTCCCGGATGGGACGAAGCTGGTCACCGTTCACGAGCCGATCCCGTGATTCCCGGCGAGGTGTTGGTGGGCGAGGGCGAGATCGCGCTCAACGTCGGCCGGCCGACGTTGACCCTGGAGGTCAGCAACACCGGCGACCGGCCCGTGCAGGTCGGTTCGCACTTCCACTTCGCCGAGGCGAACGCGGCGCTCGCCTTCGACCGGGTCGCGGCGCACGGCCACCGCCTGGCCGTCCCGGCCGGCACCGCGGTGCGATTCGAGCCGGGCATCCCGCGGGAGGTCACGTTGGTGCCGATCGCCGGTGCCCGGATCGTGCCGGGGCTGCGTGGGCTCGTCGGCGGACCGTTGGACCCAGCGTGACCGGGCTGGATCGCGCCCGGTACGCGGCGCTCTACGGGCCCACGGTGGGCGATCGAATTCGGCTGGCCGACACCAACCTGCTGATCGAGATCACCGAGGACCGCGCCGCGGGTCCGCTCGCCGGGGACGAAGCGGTGTTCGGTGGCGGCAAAGTGATCCGGGAGTCCATGGGTCAGGCCCGTACCACCCGCGGCGAGGGCACCCCGGACACGGTGATCACCGGCGCGGTGGTGCTCGACCACTGGGGCGTGGTGAAGGCCGACGTGGGCATCCGCGACGGCCGGATCGTCGCACTGGGCAAGGCCGGTAACCCGGACACCATGGATGGGGTGCACCCGGACCTGGTGATCGGTCCGTCGACGGAGGTCATTGCGGGCAACGGGAGGATCCTCACCGCCGGCGCGGTGGACTCCCACGTGCATCTGATCTGCCCTCAGTTGATCCCCGAGGCCCTCGGCGGCGGGGTGACCACGCTGATCGGTGGTGGCACCGGCCCGGCGGAGGGCAGCAAGGCGACCACGGTCACCCCCGGCGCCTGGCACCTGGCCCGGATGTTCGAGGCGATGGACGCGTTCCCGGTCAACCTGCTGCTGCTCGGCAAGGGGAACTCCGTGGGGGTGCCCGGCCTGGAGGAGCAGCTGCGGGCCGGCGCGGGTGGGTTCAAGCTGCACGAGGACTGGGGCACCACGCCGGCCGCGATCGACGCGTGCCTGTCGGTGGCCGACCGCTTCGGCGTGCAGGTGGCCATCCACACCGACACCCTCAACGAGGGTGGCTTCGTCGAGGACACCCTGGCCGCAATCGCCGGTCGCAGCATCCACGCGTACCACACCGAGGGGGCCGGCGGCGGGCACGCACCGGACATCATCACCGTGGCCGGACATCCCAACGTGCTGCCGTCCTCCACCAACCCGACGCGGCCGCACACCGTGAACACTCTCGACGAACACCTCGACATGCTGATGGTGTGTCACCACCTCAACCCGTCGGTGCCCGAGGATCTCGCGTTTGCGGAGAGCCGCATCCGGCCGACCACGATGGCCGCGGAGGACGTGCTGCACGACCTTGGCGCGATCTCGATGATCGGTTCGGACAGCCAGGCCATGGGCCGCATCGGCGAGGTGGTGCTGCGCACCTGGCAGACCGCGCACGTGATGAAGGCGCGGCGCGGGTCGCTGCCCGGCGACGGGCGCGCGGACAACCTGCGGGCCCGGCGGTACGTGGCCAAGTACACGATCTGCCCGGCGGTGGCGCACGGTCTGGAGGAGCACATCGGGTCGGTTGAGCCGGGCAAACTGGCCGACCTGGTGCTGTGGGATCCGGTGTTCTTCGGGGTGCGTCCGCACGTGGTGCTCAAGGGTGGCGCTATCGCGTGGGCCCAGATGGGCGACGCGAACGCCTCGATCCCCACCCCGCAACCGGTCTTCGCCCGGCCGATGTTCGGCGCGTACGGGAAGGTGCCCGCCCGCACGTCGCTGGCGTTCACCTCCCCCGCCGCGCTGGAGGACGGGTTGGTCGAGCGGCTGGAACTCGACCGGGCGCTGATCCCGGTCGCCGACACCCGCCGCCGCGGGAAGGCGGACATGCCGCTCAACGAGGCGCTGCCGCGCATCGAGGTGGACCCGGATACCTTTACGGTGTCCATCGACGGCGAAGCGGTGGAGCCCGCACCGGTGGCCGAACTCCCGATGGCCCAGCGTTATTTCCTGTTCTGAGCGTGCTGATGACGACCCATCAGATCGTGCCCGCGGCCCTGCTCACCCTGGCCGACGGCCGCTTCCCGGCGGGAGGCCACGCGCACTCCGGCGGTGTAGAGGTGGCCGTGGCCGACGGCACCGTGCACGACGTGGCCAGCCTGTACGAGTTCCTGCACGGGCGGCTGCACACCACGGGATTGACCCAGGCGGCATTGGCCGCCGCGGCCGCGGATGCCGCGGACCCGGCGGGGCTGGACGCACACGCGGATGCCCGCCACCCGGCTGCCGTGCAGCGACGGGTGAGCCGGGCCCAGGGTCGCGCGGTGTTGCGGGCCGGGCGGGCGGCGTGGCCGGCACCGGTGCTCGAAGCGTTGGCGGTCGGGTGCCCGGACGGGCCACACCACGCCGTGGCGTTGGGCGCGGTGGCCGCGGCCGCGGAGTTGTCGCCCGGGCACGCGGCACTCGCCATCACCTACGGCACCGTCACCGGGCCGGCCTCGGCAGCCCTGCGCCTGCTCGGCCTGGACCCCTACGGCGTGCACGGCGTGATCGCGCGCCTCGGGGAAGACTGCGAACGGGTCGCGGCGCAGGCAGCCGCGTGCATCGACGAACCGTGGGCGGACCTACCGGCGGCGACCGGTCCGTTGAGCGACCTGGCGGCGATCCGTCACGAGCACTGGGAGGTGCGTCTCTTTGCATCGTGATCACCTCGACCCCGCCGACCTGATCGGCCACACCCACGACCGGTCCGGCCCGCTGCGGGTGGGGGTCGGCGGACCGGTGGGTTCCGGCAAGACCGCGTTGGTCGCCGCGCTGTGCCGGGC
>DASQPJ010000086.1:0-2689 GCA_035644015.1 Sporichthyaceae bacterium | reverse complement strand
GTCGACCACCAGCATCCCGGCCGACGCGGTCAGTTCTGGCAGCACCGTCTCCCGGAAGTCCGGGTTGTTGAGCCGTTCCGGACTGACCAGTAACACGTCCGTGCGGCCGGCGAGCACGTCGGCCTGCACCTCGTGCCACTGGTCGAGGTTGGCCGAGTTGATGGTGGCCGCCCGGACTCCCGCTCGCGCCGCCGCGTCGATCTGGTTGCGCATCAGGGCGAGCAGCGGCGAGACGATCACCGTCGGGCCCTTGCCCCTGGCCCGCAGCAGCGCGGTGGACACGAAGTACACCGCCGACTTGCCCCACCCCGTGCGCTGCACCACCAGCGCGCGCCGCCCCTGGGCGACCAGCGCGTGCACCGCTCGCCACTGGTCCTCCCGCAGCACCGCGGCCGGGCCGGCCAGCGCCCGCAGCGCCGCCTCGGCCTCGGCGCGCAACGCACTGTCGGTGTCGGCCTCGCTCAGCTGCCCCACGCTCATGCCCCCATGGTGAGGCCTACCCCCGACAGCCCCGGACCGGGGTCACCAGGCCCCGGGCGACCGACCGCCGGCCACACCGCGCACCTTCCGTGGTTCCCGCGCATGTCAGGAGGTACGCGGGAACCCCGCAAGGTGCGCGGCGTCGCTCCGCAACCTGCGCGGCGACCCCGGAACGTGCGCGGCAACTACGCGAGGTGCGCGGTGACCACACAAGGTGCGCGGTGCACATCCGGGTGGCAGGAACCACGCCGCCAGCACCTCGCCACGACGGCGCCGCGCACCCTCTTTCGCCGCCGCACACCCACTGCGGCGGGTGTGCGGCACCGACAGAGGGTGTGTGGCAACCACAGAGGGTGTGCGGCACACGAGCAGCGTGTGCGGCGGCCACACCGAGTGTGCGGGGCCAGGCCGTGCGGGGTCGTGAGGCCGCCGGGCGGCCGCCGGGCACGCCGTCAGCTGAAGAGGCTGCGGCCGACGATCTCCTTCATGATCTCGTTGGTGCCGCCGAAGATGGACTGCACGCGGGCGTCCAGGAACGCCTTCGCGATCGGGTACTCCAGCATGTAGCCGTAGCCGCCGTGCAGCTGCACGCACCGGTCGACCACCCGCTTGAGCAGGTCGGACGTCCACCACTTGGCCATGGCGGCGTCCGTGACGGACAGGTTGCCGGCGACGTGTTCGGACAGGCAACGGTCCACGAACACCCGGGCGATCTGGGCCTCGGTGGCGATCTCGGCGAGTTCGAAGCGGGTGTTCTGGAACGAGGAGACCGACTTGCCGAAGGCCTTGCGGTCCTTGGTGTACTGCGCGGTCGTGGCCAGCGCCTGCTCCACGCCGGCCGTGCTGCCCACCGCGATGGACAGCCGCTCCTGGGGCAGGTTCTGCATCAGGTAGATGAAGCCCTGGCCGACCTCGCCCAGCACGTTGGCGGCCGGTACCCGCACGTCGGTGAAGGACAGCTCGGCGGTGTCCTGCGCCTTCAGGCCGACCTTCTTGAGCCGCCTGCCGCGTTCGAAGCCGGGCATGCCGCGCTCCACCACGATGAGGCTGAAGCCCTTGCTGCCGGCGTCGGGGTCGGTCTTGGCCACCACGATGACCAGGTCGGACAGGATGCCGTTGGTGATGAACGTCTTCGACCCGTTGACGATGTAGTCAGCGTCGGACCCGGAGCCGTCGCGGACCGCGGTGGTCTGGATGCCCTGCAGGTCGCTGCCGGTGCCCGGCTCGGTCATCGCGATGGCGGTGATGATCTCGCCGGAGCAGAACCCGGGCAGCCAGCGGCGCTTCTGCTCGTCGTTGGCCAGCCGCAGCAGGTACGGCGCCACCACGTCGTTCTGCAGCGGGAACCCGATGCCGCTGGCCCCGGCCCGGACCAGTTCCTCGTCGATGATCGCGTTGTACCGGAAGTCGTCGACCCCGCCGCCGCCGTACTCCTCGGGCACATCGGTGCCCAGCAGGCCGGCCTTGCCGGCGGCCAGCCAGACCTCCCGGCTGACCTGCCCGTCCGCCTCCCACTGCTCGTGGTGGGGCTCGATCTCGCGCTCCACGAAGGTGCGGGCGAGATCACGGAAGGCCCGGTGGTCGTCGTCGAAGATGTTCCGCTCCATGCACCGAGTCTCACATACATGCGCACCTGCCGGTAACCTCGCGCCATGGATCTGCTGGGCGCGGCCGCGAACGTGCGGGACAGGGCGGTCGCCGGGCACCTCGCCGACCTGCGCCGGATGCCCCGCGAACTGATCGACGAGGCGCCCTCGGCCACGCTCTACCGCTACCTGCCGCTGGACGGCCAGGCGAGCCAGCCCGACCCGGACCTGGCGCCGGTGCTGCTGGTGCCGCCGCTCGGCGCCCCGGACTTCGCCTACGACCTGCGGCGCGGCTGCAGCCTGGTGGAACACCTGCTGGGCACCGGGCGGGACGTCTACCTGGTGGACTACGGCGACATCTCGTTCGGCCAGCGCGGCCTCGGGATCGAGTTCTGGGTGGAGAACGTGGTGCCGCGCGCGGTGCACCGGGTCAGCGCGCACCGGGACGGCACGACGGTGCACCTCGTCGGGTGGTGCCTCGGCGGCATCTTCTCGCTGCTCACCGCCGCCGACCGGGCCTCGCAGCTGCCGGCGCGCACGATCACCGCGGTCGCCAGCCCGTTCGATGTCGGCGCGGTGCCCCTGGTGGCGCCGCTGCGCCCGCTGGCCGCGATCACCGGCGG
>DASQPJ010000085.1:0-5303 GCA_035644015.1 Sporichthyaceae bacterium | reverse complement strand
GTTGATCGCGGCGTGGGCGGCCCGACGGACCAGCGGCTTGGCGTTGAACGCCACGCCCAGCCCGGCCCGGGCCAGCATGTCCAGGTCGTTCGCGCCGTCACCGATGGCGACCGTCTGGGACAGCGGAACACCGGCGGTGGCGGCGAACTGCTCGAGCATGGTGGCCTTGTAGGCCCGGTCCACGATCGGGCCGACCAGGCCGCCGGTGAGTTTGCCGTCGACGATCTCCAGGGTGTTCGCCGCCGAGTGGTCCAGGCCGAGTTCAGCGACCAAGGCGTCGGTGATCTGGGTGAAGCCGCCGGAGACGATGGCCACCTCGTGATCGAGGCGCTTGAGCGTGCGGATCAGCGTGCGGGCACCGGGGGTGAGACGGACCGCGGCGCGGACCGCATCGATCACCCCCGCATCCAGGCCGGCCAACAGTGCGACGCGGGCGCGCAGGGAGGCCTCGAAGTCCAACTCGCCACGCATCGCCGCCTCGGTGACCCGGGCGACCTCGGCCTCGCACCCGGCGTGCGCGGCGAGCATCTCGATGACCTCGTCCTGGATCAGCGTGGAGTCCACGTCCATCACCACCAGGCGCCGGCCGCGGCGGTGCAGCCCGGCCCGGGTGACCGCGATGTCCACGCCGCGGGCGGCCGCCTCGGCGGCGAGCTCGCCGCGCAGTCGGTCCGGGTCGGTGGCCCCGGAGATGTCGAGTTCGAGACTGGTCACCGGGGTGCGGGACAGCCGCATGATCCGGTCGATATTCGCCCCGCAGCCGGCGATGCGCGCCGCCAGCCCGGCCATCGCGGCGGTGCCCAGCGGGCGGCCGAGGATCGTCACGTGCAGTCGACCGCTGCGCCGGGGCTCGTTGTCCCCGCTGCCCGAGGCGATCTCCACGTCCATCCCGGCGGCGTGCGCGGCCGCGGCCACCGCGGCCCGCAGTCCGGCCTCCTCCGAGCCGGGGGAGACCAGCACGCCGAGCAGCAACCGGCCCCGGATGACCACCTGCTCGACGTCGAGCACCTCGACGTCGTAACCGGTGAGCGCGTCGAACAAGGCGGCGGTGACGCCGGGTCGGTCCCGGCCGGTGACGGTGACCAGCAGCGTGCGCCCGACGTCGGTCACGGCAGCATGAGGCCGGTGCCCTTGGAGACCACCCGGATGCCGTCCTTGGTGACGGTGACCCGGGGCAGGCTGCTGTCGGAATCGGAGAAGCCGAGCCGGAAACCGTCCGGGACCACCACGTTTTTGTCCAGGATGGCGTTGCGTACCGCGGCGTCCTGACCGACCCGCACCCCGTCGAGCAGCACGCAGCCCTCGACCCGGGCGTTGCGTCCGACGGCCACGCCGGGGGAGAGGACGGAACGCTCCACCGAGCCCGCGATCTGCACCCCACCGGAGATCATCGACTCCACCGCGTGCCCGGTGACGCCCTCGGTGCCCCCCACGAACCGGGCCGGCGGCCACGGGTCCTGCAGGGTGTAGATGGGCCACTCGCGGTTGTAGAGGTTGAACGCGGGGTTGGCCGAGATCAGGTCCATGTGCGCCTCGTAGAACGCATCCAAGGTCCCGACGTCGCGCCAGTAGCCCGACTCGCGGCCCTCCGGGCCGGGCACGTCGTTGTGCGAGAAGTCGTAGACGCCGGCCTGCCCCTGGGCAACCAGCCGCGGAATGATGTTGCCACCCAGGTCGTGTCGGCTGGACGGGTCCAGGGCGTCCTCGGTGACCGCGTTGACCAACGCCGAGGTGCGGAAGACGTAATTGCCCATCGAGGCGTAGATCTCCTCGGGGGAGTCGGGCAGTCCCTCGACCTGTGCCGGCTTCTCCAGGAACGCCGCGATCCGGGTGCCGGTGGGGTCGGTGGAGATCACCCCGAACTGGTCGGACAGGTGTCGTGGTTGGCGCACACCGGCCACGGTGACACCCAGCCCGGAGTCGATGTGCTCGGCGACCATCTGCCGGGGGTCCATCCGGTAGATGTGGTCGGCGCCGAACACCACGACGTGGTCGGGTTGCTCGTCCTCGATCAGGTTGAGGTTCTGGAAGATCGCGTCGGCGGAACCCGCGAACCAATGGGGGCCACGGCGTTGCTGGGCGGGCACCGGGGTGACGTAGTTGCCGAGCATCGCGGACATCCGCCAGGTGCGGGAGATGTGCCGGTCCAGGCTGTGGTTCTTGTACTGGGTCAGCACCACGATCTTCAGATAGCCGCCGTTGACCAGGTTGGACAGCACGAAGTCGATGAGCCGGTAAATCCCGCCGAAGGGCACCGCCGGCTTGGCCCGGTCGCTGGTCAGCGGCATCAGTCGCTTGCCCTCGCCACCGGCGAGCACCATCGCGAGTACTCGGGGCCCGGCCATGGCCGGAAGCGTAGTGTCCGGGTCCGGGCCGCGGGCCTCCCGGATGGGTGGACCTTGATTGTCCGGGTACGTTCGCCCCATGCGTGTGGACCTGCTCAGCCGCGAGTACCCGCCCGAGGTCTACGGCGGGGCGGGGGTGCACGTCGAGTACCTGGCCCGCGAGCTGCGTCGGTTGCTGGACGTGCGGGTGCGGTGTTTCGGTGCGCCGCGCCCCGAGGAGGGCGTGGCGGCCTACGACGTACCGTCAGAACTGGCCGGGGCCAATGCCGCCCTGGGGGTGCTGGGCGTGGATCTGCAGATGGCCGCGGGTGCCGCGGGCGCGGACGTGGTGCACAGCCACACCTGGTACGCGAACATGGCCGGGCACACCGCGAAGCTGCTGCACGGCATCCCGCATGTGATGACCACCCATTCGTTGGAGCCGCTGCGGCCGTGGAAGGCCGAGCAGTTGGGCGGTGGGTACGCACTCTCCTCGTGGGCGGAGAAGACCGCGGTGGAGGCGGCCGACGCGGTGATCGCGGTGTCCGCGGGCATGCGGGCCGACGTATTGCGCTGCTACCCCGACGTGGACCCGCAGCGGGTGCAGGTCATCCATAACGGCATCGACACCGACCAGTACGCGCCCAATCACGACACCGATGTGATGGAGCGTCATCACCTGGACCCGAACCGTCCGCTGGTGGTGTTCGTCGGTCGGATCACCCGGCAGAAGGGTCTGCCATACCTGCTGCGTGCCGTTCGCGCGTTCGACCGCGACGCCCAGGTCGTGCTCTGTGCCGGGGCTCCGGACACCAAGGACATCTACGCCGAGGTCGGCGGTCTGGTGAACCTGCTGCAGACCGAGCGGCGCGGGGTGTTCTGGATCGAGGAACAGCTGCCCAAACCCGAGCTCGTCGCGTTGCTCACGCACGCGAGCGTGTTCGTCTGTCCGTCGGTCTACGAACCGATGGGCATCGTGAACCTGGAGGCAATGGCCTGCGAGACAGCGGTCGTGGCGACCGCGACCGGCGGTATCCCGGAGGTCGTCGCCGATGGGGAGACCGGTCTGCTGGTGCCGATCGAGCAGGTACAGGACGGCACCGGGACTCCGTTGGATGCGGACAAGTTCGCCGCCGACTTCGCCGCCGCCGTCAACACGCTGCTGCGCGACCCCTCCCGGGCCGCCGCCATGGGCAAGGCCGGCCGGGAGCGCGCCGTCACGCAGTTCTCCTGGCCCGAGATCGCCGCCCGCACCGCCGCGCTCTACGCGTCGCTGGCGTCGTAGGGCACGTCATCCCTTGCGACGGTCCCACCGTCCGATTTGTCCGGGTTTGCTGTGCGACGACGTCTGACATGCCTTAGGGCGACGCCGCCAGAAGGGGCTCGGCGACGGAGTTGAACGCGGCCACGGTGGCCCGCCGGGCCGCGGTGGCCAGCGGGCGGAGCAGGGCGTCGCGGGTGGCGGTGCTGCCCGCCCCGGCGGCGCCGGCCGGGTCGGAGCGGACCAGATCGGCGATCGCGGCCAGGCGTTGCGCGGAGGCCAGCACCCGGTGCGCCCGCCCCGGGTAGCCCGGCGCCAGACCGGGCGCGCCGTTCCCGGACCGGATCTCGCCCAATGCCTCGGCCAACTGCGGCCGCCACCGGGCCAGGTCCAACTCGGCCAGGGCAACGGTGACCTCGCGAAGCGTCTCGGACAGTTCTCGCTCGGCCTCGGCCAGGGACAGCAGGTGGTAGCCGACCCGGGCCGCCACCGGCTCGACGTGCCAGCGCACCACGGTGCCCGGCGGGCCGTCGGGGTCCACCGGGTCGACGCCCGGCACCAACCCCTGCGGGTTTCCGCCGAGGGTGAGCACGGCCTGCCCGGCGTCCAGGGCCCGGTTGTTGAAGCCCGAGGGCCCCGGCAACCCGGAGAGGTCACCCGGCACCGGCAGCACCAGCAACAGCCCGCGTACCCCGGCCGAACGCAACCCGGCCAGCAGTACAGGCAATGTGGTGTCGGCCCGGTCCGGGCTGCCCACCCGATGGCAGTCGGCGCCGGCCACGCGGTCGGCCGCGGTGTCCGGGCTGACCAGACCGGCCAGCACGGCGTTACCCCAGGCGACCAGGCGGCCGGAACGTGATGGATCCACGAGTGCCAGGGTAAGCCGCCGAGCCGGCCGAACCGATCACATCCCGGTGTGTGGCGGGCACGGCGGGTGCCGACAGTGTCGGTAAGTTGACCGTGATGACCACGCCCAGCCCCGCGCCTGCCGAGCCCGCCACCGCCCGAGACCTGGTGCTCGACCTGGCCGAACTCACCGTCGTGCGCGACGGTGCCCGGCTGCTCGATGAGATCAATCTGCAGGTCTGGGGTGGTGAACGCTGGGTGGTGCTCGGCCCCAACGGCGCGGGTAAAACCACGCTGCTGCAGGTGGTCGCGGGTCACCTGCATCCGACGTCCGGGTGGGCGGCCATCCTCGGCGAGGTGCTCGGTGAGACCGACGTGTTCGAGCTACGGCCGCGGGTCGGCCTGGCCAGCGCGGCGCTCGCGGATCGGCTGCCTCGCAACGAGAAGGTTCGCGACGTCGTGCTCACCGCGGCCTACGCGGTGGTCGGTCGGTTCCGGGAGAGTTACGCGCAGGTCGACGTCGAGCGGGCCGAACTGCTGCTGCGCGTGTTGGGCATGAGCGAATACACCGAACGCACGTTCGGCACGCTGTCCGAGGGCGAGCGCAAGCGGGTGCAGATCGCCCGGGCCTTGATGGCCGACCCGGAACTGTTGCTGCTCGACGAACCCGCGGCCGGGTTGGACCTGGGCGGGCGCGAGGACCTGGTGCGTCGACTGTCCCGGCTGGCCAGGGACACCTTCGCCCCGACGATGATCATGGTGACCCACCACGTCGAGGAAATCCCGCCCGGCATCACCCACGTCTTGATGCTGCGCGACGGTCGGGTGGTTGCCTCCGGGGAGTTGTTCGCCACGTTGACCGAGGCGAACCT
>DASQPJ010000084.1:0-12223 GCA_035644015.1 Sporichthyaceae bacterium | reverse complement strand
AAGATGGCCCGCGATTTGGGCGTGGACCTGCGCGGAGTGACCCCGAGCGGGCCGGGCGGGACGATCACCCGCGAGGACGTGGCCGCCGCGGCGAACACCGCCGACGCGCCGGCCGCTGCCGTCGCCGCCCGGGCCTCCGATGCCCGCGAGGAGCGCATCGCGGTCAAGGGTGTGCGTCGGATGACTGCGCAGGCCATGGTGACCAGCGCGTTCACTGCCCCGCACGTCACCGAGTTCCTCACCGTGGACGCGACCCGCACCGTCGAGTTCGTGGAGCGGCTGCGCGAGCACCGGTCCATGGCCGGGCTGAAGGTCTCCCCGCTGCTGGTGCTGGCCAAGGCCATGTGCCTGGCGGTGCGGCGCACCCCGGAGATCAACGCCACCTTCGACGACGCCGCGCACGAGATCGTGCTCAAGCGTTACGTCAACCTCGGCATCGCCGCGGCCACCCCGCGGGGCCTGCTGGTGCCGAACATCAAGGACGCTGACGCGATGTCACTTCCCGAGTTGGCCGCCGCTCTGGGCGAGCTGACGGCCACCGCGCGGGAGGGCAAGACGCAGCCCGCGGACATGGCCGGCGGCACCATCACCATCACCAACGTCGGTGTGTTCGGCGTGGACGCGGGCACCCCGATCCTCAACCCGGGCGAGTCCGCGATCCTGGCCTTTGGCGCGATCCGGCCGCAGCCGTGGGTGGTGGACGGCGCGGTGGTGCCGCGTCAGGTGACCACGCTGTCGTTGTCGTTCGACCACCGCGTGGTGGACGGCGAGGCGGGGTCGCGGTTCTTGGTGGACGTGGGCTCGGTGCTCGAGGACCCGGCTTCCGCGCTCTTGTTCTGACTGCAGTTGCGTCGGGGCCACGTGCCCGGGAGTTCACCGCGCCGATGGCGGTAATGGGCATGCGTCACGCCCGACACGCGGCACACTGTGGGTGGGGGTGACTGACCTATGGACGTCAGGTGGCGAAGCGTCAGTCTGTTGGCCGGCCTGCCGATGCTGGTCGGCGTGGCCGCGTGCGGCGGTGGTGGCAGCAAGGATGCGACCGTACCGGCGCCGCTGCCCACGGTGACCGCGACGATCGAGCCGTCGAGCGCGCCGACGCCCTCGGGCGCGGCCACCGCGAGCGCCCGGCCGTCCGCCTCGGCGTCACCGACGACGATCCCCGCGGGCATGGTGCGCATCACCTTCCTGGCCGCCAACTGCGACGGCTGTCGGTTCACCGCGGTCGACACCACCTCCGGGCGCAAGCCGACGACCTGGGCGAGCACCTACGTGAACAACGGCAAGGCGACCGTGCTGGTGCCGATCAAGGTCACCCACGACATGGCCTTTCGCGCCGACTACTCCGAGCCGATGGGCATCGGTGGCGCCCGACCTGACCTCGTCCTCGGCTACCAGGGCGTGGCCGACGGCATCGAGGTGGAGTGGGCGACCGCCCAGACCAAGGAGCAGGCCAACTACTGCTGGGCGGGCACCACCGCCGACCAGATCTCGATCCACGTGCTGCACAAGGTCTTCAACGACCCCAAGGACAAACAGACCCCGACCGGGATCGCGTTCTGGGCCTCACCGACGCTGCCCGTGGACACCGACCGCTACCGCGCCGCGGACCACGGCGGCTTGGGTGACCAGGACTACCCGTACTGCACTCATGATTGATCCGCACGACTGAGCCGCCGGTCGCGCGTCACACTGGACCCATGCGGGTCTGCCTGATCCAACTGGACGTCTCCCTGAAGGCGCCGATGCCCGAACGCCTGGCGCACGCCGCCGAGCTCATCGAACGCTGCGCGGGCGCGGACCTGGTGATGCTGCCGGAGTTGTGGGCGCACGGCGCGTGGGACTTCGACGACTGGGCGCAGACCGCCGAATCCCTGGACGGCCCCACAGTTGCTGCCCTGGGTGCGGCGGCCAAGAGCGCCGGGGTTCGGTTGCACGGCGGCACCGTGTTGGAGCGCGACGGCGAGCAGCTGTTCAACACCGCGGTCCTGCTCGGGCCGGACGGGTCGCTGAAGGGCTGGTACCGCAAGATCCACCGCTTCGGGTTCGACAGCGGCGAGGCGGCCCTGGTCTCCGCGGGCGAGCAGAGCGTCATCTGGCCGATCGGCGAGGTCCCCGCGGCTGTCGCGACCTGTTACGACCTGCGCTTCCCGGAGCTGTTCCGCAGGCAGGTACCGGAGGCGGAGCTGGTGCTGCTGGCCGCGTCCTGGCCGGCCCGCCGCGCCGAGCACTGGCGGCTGCTGGCCCGCGCCCGCGCCGTGGAGAACCAGGTCTATGTGCTGGCCTGCGGCGCTTCCGGCACCCAGGCCGGGGTGGAGCAGGCCGGGTACTCGGCGGTCATCGACCCGTGGGGTGAGGTGCTCGCCGAGGCGGGCACCGACGAGCAGATCCTCGACGTCGAGTTCGACCCGGCGCGGGTGGCCGAGGTGCGCGCCCAGTTCCCGGTGCTGCGCGACCGGCGCCTCTAGGCAGACGGAGTGGGTTCGGGCTCGCCGAGCAGCCGGCTGAGGTGCGCGCGCACCACCCGCTTGGTCTCCTCGAGCACCTCGACGTCGCCGTTCGGGTCCCGCTCGAACGCGTAGCGGGTCAGCGAGTCGGCGATCCGCACCGCGATCACCAGGTCCAGGCGCAGCTCGTCGCTGGTGCGCACCTCGGAGTACGGCGCGATCAGCTCCACGAACCGGTCGGCCACCACGGTGTCGTTGTCCCGCTCCGGGTCCAGCAGGTGCAGGTCGGCGACGTCGCCGAAGCGGATCGCCCGGAAGCCGGGGATGCGTCGGTGCATGTCCGCGTACTGGTCGATGACGTCGGACACCACCTGCCACCAGGTCTGCAGCTGGCGGGAGCGGACCAGAGCGGTCAGCCGGTCCGCGAAGATGTCCAGGTTCCGGCGTGCGACCGCGCGCACCACGGCCTGTTTGTCCGGGAAGAACTGGTACAGCGAGCCGATGGAGACATCGGCGCGTTCGGCAATCAGGGTGGTGGTCAGCGCGTCGTAGCCGATCTCCGAGACCAGCTCCTGGGCGGCATCGAGCATCCGCTGGACGCGAGCCACACTGCGACGCTGCATCGGTTCACGACGCAGCACCGGCCCGGATGGGGGTGCTTCGACCCCAGGCGTGCTCATGTGATCCATTCTCGCCATTCCGTGAGCATCGATGCACATTCGGTGAGCCGGACGGTCAGCCTAGTGCGGCGAACGGTTGGTCGGGAAAGCGAAGATACTCCGGATTGTGAACAACTGATCATGGGGGACCGGGCTCGTGCGGTTGACGGTGGCGCTCACGCTGCTGCTGCTGACGCTCGTCGTGGCCATTCGCCGACCGCGCGGACTGCCCGAGGCCGTGGTCGCCGTGCCCGCCGCACTGCTGTGTGTGCTGGCCGGGGCCAGTTCGTGGGCGCAGGCCCGCCACCAGGTGCACGCACTCGCCCCAACGTTGGCCTTTCTGGCCGCGGTGCTGGTGCTGGCCCGACTGTGCGCGCAGGAGGGACTGTTCGACTGGGCGGGCCGGGTGCTGGCCACCTCGGCCCGCGGCAGCGGGGTGCGGCTGTTGGTCTGGGTGCTCGGGGTGGGCGCGGCGATCACGACGGTGCTCAGCCTGGACGCCACCGTCGTGTTGTTCACCCCGGTGGTGGCCGCGGCCGCGGCGAGCGCGCACCTGTCTGCCCGGCCGCACCTGCACGCCACCGCTCACGTGGCCAACTCCGCCTCGCTGCTCCTGCCGGTGTCCAACCTGACCAACCTGCTGGTGTTCCATGCCGCCGGCCTGTCCGTCGCCCGCTTCGCCGCCCTCATGCTGCTGCCGACCCTCGTCGTGCTCGCCGTGGAGTACCTCGGCGCGCGCGCCTGCTTCGCCGACGAACTGGCACAAACCGATCGGGTGTCAGACGTCGTTACCGAAAATCCGCCCCCAGAGAGGCCTAACGACGTCGTAAGGGATGACGTGCCCAAACGCGCCCTGCTTGTGTTGGCCGCGACGCTGGCCGGTTTCCTGGTGTGCTCGCCGGCCGGGATCGCGCCGGCCTGGGCGGCGGCGGCGGGGGCGGCGGCGTTGGGGGTGCCGCGGTTGTGGTCGGGGCGCACGGCGCCCAAGGAGATCGTGTGCGCCGCGGATCCAGCGTTCCTGGCGTTCGTGGCGGCCCTGGCGGTGATCGTGGACGCCGTCTCCCGGCACGGCCTGGACCGTGTCGTGCGACCCCTGGTGAGCCACCACAGCGGCCTGCTGGGCCTGCTCGCGGTGGCCGCGGTCGGTGCCCTGCTGGCCAACCTGGTGAACAACCTGCCCGCCACCCTGCTGCTGCTGCCGGCCACCCTGCCCGGCGGCCCGGTGGCAGTGCTGGCGCTGCTCATCGGGGTCAACGTCGGACCCAACCTGACCTACGTCGGGTCGCTGGCCACCATGCTCTGGCTGCGGGTCTGTCGCGGCGTCGGCGTCACGCCGAGCCTGCACACGTTCACCCGGCACGCGCTGCTCACCGTGGTGCCCGCCCTGGCCGGCGCGACGACGGCGCTCTGGCTGGGGGCGAAGGTGATCGGACCCTAACCGACCCCAGACATGACAACGGGTGGAGCGCGCGGCTGCCGATCCGTGCGCTCCACCCGTGTCGCGGGGCTTGGCTGTCGTTTGTGCCGGTAGCGACAGCCGTACCCGTGGCCGAGACCCCCACCAGGTCAGCAGCCACCGTGATGACGTTTCGCGAGCACGACTGGCAGCCGTGCTCGACCAATCAGATACCCGGTGGCTGGACCGCTACACCTGCGGCGAACGATTAATTTCCCCGCGAATCAGAACTCGTCCTCGCCGACGCTCATCAGCGAGTTATCCACACCCTCCGCGATCACCCGTTGGGCGTGCAGCGTGGGCAGCACCTGGGTCGCGTAGAAGCGGGCGGCGGCCACCTTGCCGCGGTAGAACGCCGCGTCGCGGGCCGGCGGGTTGCCCTCCAGGGCGAACAGGGCCACCTCGGCCTGGCGCAGCAGCAGCCAGCCGATGACCAGGTCACCGGTGGCCATCAGCAGCCGGGTGGTGTTCTGCCCGACCCGGTACATCTGCTCCGGCTCGCCCATCGCCTCGGTGATCGCCGAGACCATGGTGCCGACGATCGCCTGCACGTCGGCCAGCGCGTGGCCCAGCAGTGCCCGCTCCGCGCCCAGCGGCCCGGTCGGGTCGGTGCCCGCGAACTTCTCGATCTGCGAGTTGAGTTCGGTCAGCGCCTGGCCCTGGTCCCGCACGATCTTGCGGAAGAAGAAGTCCATGCCCTGGATCGCCGTGGTGCCCTCGTAGAGGGTGTCGATCTTGGCGTCCCGGATGTACTGCTCCAGCGGGTACTCCTGCAGGTAGCCCGACCCACCGAAGATCTGCAGCGCGTCGGCGAGCAGGGCGTAGGAGCGCTCCGAGCCGACGCCCTTGACCAGCGGCAGCAGCAGGTCGTTGAGCCGCTCGGCTATCGAGTCGGGCTCGCGGCCGTCCAACGCGGCGGCGTGGAGGCCGTCCTGGATGCTCGCGGTGTAGAGCACCAGCGCGCGCATGCCCTCGACGTAGGCCTTTTGCATCATCAGCGAGCGGCGCACCTCGGGGTGCTTGAGGATGGTCACCCGCGGCGCGGTCTTGTCGGTGGCCCGGGTCAGGTCGGGGCCCTGGATGCGCTCCTTGGCGTACTCCAGCGCGTTCAGGTAGCCGGTGGACAGCGTCGCGATGGCCTTGGTGCCGACCATCATCCGGGCGTTCTCGATGATCAGGAACATCTGCGCGATGCCGTCGTGCACGTCGCCGAGCAGGGTGCCCACGGCCGGGATGGAGTCCCCGAAGGTCAGCTCGCAGGTGGTGGAGGCCTTCAGGCCCATCTTGTGTTCGACGTTGGTGACGAAGGCGCCGTTGCGCTCCCCGAGTTCGCCGGTGTCCAGGTCAACGTCGAACTTGTTGACGATGAACAGCGACAGGCCCTTGGTGCCCGCGCCCGCACCGGCCGGGCGGGCCAGCACGAAGTGCACGATGTTGTCGGTCATGTCGTGCTCGGCGGAGGTGATGAACCGCTTCACGCCGGTGAGGTGCCAGGTGCCGTCCTCCTGCTGCACCGCCCGGGTGCGCCCGGCCCCGACGTCGGAGCCCGCGTCCGGCTCGGTGAGGCACATGGTGGCGCCCCAGCGCTTGTCCACCATCAGCTGGGCGAGGCGCTTTTGGTCCTCGGTGCCGTTGTGGAAGAGCATGTTCGCGAAGCCGGGCCCGGCGGCGAAGATATGCACGGCGGGGTTGGCGCCGAGCAGCATCTCGTTGAGTGCCCAGCGCAATGACGCCGGCGCGGGCGTGCCACCGAGTTCGGCGGGCACGTCGACGCGCCACATCTCGGAGTCCATGTAGGCGTGCTGCGCCTTCTTGAACGACTCCGGCATGGTGACGCTGTGGGTGGCCGGGTCGAACACCGGTGGGTTGCGGTCGGAGTCGATCATGGCGTCGGCCAGATCGTGCTCGGACAACCGCTCCATCTCATCGAGCAGCGCGCGGGCGGATTCGACGTCCATCTCCTCGTACGCGCCATGGCCCAGGACCTCGTCCCGGCGCAGGAATTCGAAGAGGTTGAACTCGATGTCACGGCGGTTGCTCTTGTAATGGCTCATCTGAGAACCCCTTCGCAGACGATCTCGACCGGACTGCGCCGGCCCCCGTTGGGGAGTAGGCGAGTACTCTCTCCTACCCGTGAGTAACGTAACATACTCACGAGTAACAACGGAACCGTCCGGCCAGAAGTTCCCCCGAATTCTTGCTGCCGAGAGGTCAACGATGACCGAACTTGCCCACACCCGTGTCGGCGCCGGCGAGCCGCTGGTGCTGCTGCACGGCATCGGCAGTCGCAAGGAGGTGTGGGCACCGGTGATCGAGCACCTCGCCGCGCACCGCGAGGTGATCGCCGTCGACCTACCGGGCTTCGGGGTGACGCCGTTGCCACCCGGGCAGGACCTCACCGCCGTCGGCCTGGCCGAGACCGTGACCGAGTTCTGTGCCTCGATCGGGGTGGTGCGCCCGCACGTGGCGGGCAACTCGCTGGGCGGTTGGGTGTCCTTGGAGATGGCCCGGGCGGGCAGCGTCGCGTCGATGACCGGCATCTCCCCGGCGGGACTCTGGCGTGGCCGGGTGCCGCGCTACACGAAGTGGCAGGTGCGCGGCATCCACGACATGCCCGCCAAGCTCGGCCCGGCGATGGGCCCGTTGACCCTCAACCCGCCACTGCGCATGGCGCTGACCGCGAACGTGTTCGGTCGGCCCTGGCGCACGCCGCGCCGCGCGTTGCTGGACGACGCCGCCGCCATGGTCGCGGCGGTCGCCTTCGAGCCGACCCTGGCCGCGGCCTCGGGCAAGCGGTTCACCGGCGGCATGGTCATCGACGTGCCGGTGACGATCGCCTTCGGCACCCGCGACGTCATCCTCGGCCCGGGCTGTCGGGTGCGTGATGAACTGCCCGCGCACACCCGCTGGCTGAACCCGCGCGGCTGGGGACACATGCCGGTGTGGGACGACCCGCGGGGCGTCGCCCGGGTGATTCTGGACGGTTCCGCACCCGCTGTAATCGCAGCCTGACGCATCGTCAGGATCTTCACGTCGGGCAAACTCACAGCCGACGTTCGGCTAACTGCGACATTCCCGGAGCGCCCCGGCGAATTTCCCGGGAGATGGATGCAAAACCGGTCACGATCGGGTGACGGACCCTCATTTGCCTCGTGACAGATCGAACTCTGGAGGAGCCCTTTCATCCATACGAAATGGAGCCCGCTCCCGATGATCCAGTCCAAGACCCGCACCGCCGCCCGCCTCGGCGTGGTCGCCGCCATGATCGCCGGCACCGCGATGACCGGCGCGGTCGCCGCCTCCGCCAGCAGCCACCACGGCGAGATCAAGGGCGAGGTGAGCAACAACCGGGGCCACGACATCGGCACCAAGACGGTCGTGCGCCTGTTCGAGAAGAACTCGAACGGCACGTTCACCCAGGTCGACCAGGTCAGCACCAACAAGCACGGCGACTTCAAGTTCAAGCACCTGCCGCACGGCTCGTACTACCTGGAGGCGCTGGGCGACGCCGGCGCGAGCCCGCAGAGCGACGCCGGGACATACCGCTCGGAGTTCTTTGGCAACTCGGCCAGCATCGGGCACGCCAAGAAGATCAAGGTCGGCCACGACGACACCGTCGAGCTGGCCGAGATCGAGCTGACCCACAACTAAGGGACCGCCTCGCCGCCGCGCCCCCGCCAGGGCGCGGCGGCGCTGTGTTTCCCGCCGACCGACCTGTACCGCGCAGGACCGCGGTGGTGTGATGGTCACTGACTCCCACTTAAGTTCTGGCCGGCGATGAGGCGTGGTGCGGAGGGCGGCATGACCGAGGTCCTGGACCTGGCTGATGACATCGCGGCGGAGTGCGAGCAGTACCGGGTCGGGTTGACCGGTTACTGCTACCGCATGCTCGGCTCCGGTGCGGAGGCCGAGGACGCGGTGCAGGAGGCCATGCTGCGGGCCTGGCGGGGGCGCGAGTCGCTGGCCGAGCGCGCCGCGTTGCGCGGGTGGCTGTACAAGATCGCCACCAACGTCTGCTTCGACATGCTGACCTCGCGGCAGCGTCGGGCCCGGCCCATGGACCTCGGGCCTTCCTCGTATGCCGCCGCACCGTTGCGCGAGCCGACTGCTGCGTCGATGTGGGTGACCCCGGCACCGGACGTTCGGGTGTTGGCCGACCACGGCGATCCGGCGGAGATCGCCGAGGCTCGCGAGTCGGTGCGGCTGGCCTTCGTGGCCACCCTGCAGATGCTGCCGCCCCGGCAACGCGCGGTCCTCATCCTGCGCGAGGTGCTGCGCTGGTCGGCCGCGGAGGTGGCCGCGCTGCTGGACACCTCGGTGGCCTCGGTGAACAGCCTGCTGCAGCGGGCCCGGGCCACGGTGGACAGCTGGCCGACGGACACCGCGGCGCTGGCACCGGCCGACGCCGAACAGCGCGAGCTGCTGGAGCGCTACGTCGCGGCGTTCACCAGTTATGACATGGACGCACTGGTCGCGTTGCTGCACCAGGAGGCCACCATGTCCATGCCGCCGTTCCCGCTGTGGCTGCGCGGCGGCGAACAGATCCGGGCGTGGCTCACCACCCGCGGCAAGTCCTGTGCCGATTCCCGGATGGAGGTGATCTCGGCGAACGGGTCGCCGGCCTGGGCGCAGTGGCGTCGGGACCCCGACGGGGTCTACCGGCCGTGGGCGATCCAGGTGGTGGAGATCCGTGACGGGGTCATCGTCGGGCTGAACTTCTTCCTGGACACCGTGGAGCTCTGGCCGTTGTTCGGGTTGCGCGAGACGCCCGACTGATCGAACATGTGTTCGTGACGAGGTCACGAACCGTAAGTTCAGCGTCGATTCTGCATGCCGACCTGGATGCGTTCTACGCCTCGGTGGAGCAACGCGACGATCCGCGACTGCGTGGTCGTCCGGTGATCGTGGGCGGTGGCGTGGTGCTCGCCGCCAGCTACGAGGCCAAGGCCCACGGGGTGCGCACGGCGATGGGCGGGTTGGCCGCGCGCCGATTGTGCCCGACCGCGGTGGTGGTGCCGCCGCGGTTCGAGGCGTATCTGGCCGCCAGCAAGGCCGTGTTCGCGATCTTCGACGACGTCACCCCGTGGGTCGAGGGCATCTCCATCGACGAGGCGTTCCTGGACGTGGCCGGCGCCTATCGGTTGTCCGGGTCGCCCGCGCACATCGCGACGGGCCTGCGGGCCCGGGTGGCCGCTGAGGTCGGATTGGTCATCACGGTCGGGGTGGCCCGAACCAAGTTCCTGGCCAAGGTGGCCAGCCGGGTGGCCAAGCCCGACGGCCTGCTACTGATCGCGCCGGAGAAGGAACTGGAGTTCCTGCACCCGTTGCCGGTCGTCGCGCTGTGGGGCGTCGGTGAGATCACCGCCGACGCGTTGGCCACACGCGGCGTGCACACCGTGGGCGACGTGGCCACGCTGCCGGTGGACGTGCTCTGCGCCATGGTCGGCAAGGCGGCCGGGCGGCAGTTGTTCGCGCTGAGTCGCAATCACGACCCGCGTCCGGTGCAGGTCGGGGTTCGTCGCCGTTCCATCGGTTCGCAGACCGCACTGGGCCGCCGCCGGCGCAGCGCCGCGGAGATCGACGCGTTGCTGATCGGCATCGTGGACCGGGTGACCCGGCGGATGCGCGCCGCGGACCGGGTGGGGCGCACCGTGGTGCTGCGGCTGCGCTTCGACGACTTCGGCCGGGCCACCCGCTCGCACACCCTCGAGATGCCGACCGCGGGCAACGCCGAGGTGCTGGCCACCGCGCGGGCGCTGCTGGCTGCGGCGGGCCCACTGATCCAGGCCCGCGGGCTGACCCTGATCGGGTTGTCCGTGGCCGATGTGTCGAGCCCCGATGCGGTGCAGTTGGTGTTGCCGTTGGACCGGGCCGAGCGGGGTGGAACGGTGGACGCCGCGATCGACGAGGTGCGCCGCCGGTTCGGCTCGAAGGCCCTCACCCCGGCCGTGCTGATGGGGAGTCAGCTCGGCTTCGAGGCGCCGATGCTGCCGGACTGACGGTGATCACTGCCGCGCTCGGTGCCGCCGAGTTGGACCACCACCACGCCGAGAATGATCAGCACGATGCCCGCGACCGTGGTCGGACTGAGCCGGTCGTCGAACAACCAGCGCCCGAGCATGGCCACCATCGCCACCCCGATGCCCGACCACACCCCGTAGGCCACCCCGAGCGACATGCCGGCCTGCAGCGACCGGGACAGGAACGTGAACGAGACGACGTAGCCGATCACCACGACCACGTCGAAGCCGAGCTTGGCGAAACCGTCAGAGGCCCGCAGGCACAGCGTCGCGGTGATCTCGGACAGGATCGCGCCCGCGAGCCAGACCCAGGACATGTCCGCGAGCGTACGGGCTGCCGCCTCACTCGCCGTGGTTCTGCCTCACTCGGCGAGGACGCGCGTCTGGGGCGAGTGGAGCGGTACGGCGGCGAGTGAAGGAACCTTCGACGGTGCGGACGTCTGTCCACAGGCGCCCGATTTCGGCTCCCACACGCGGCACACACGAGCACAGTGCCTTGCCATGGATGCGGAACTCGTGCACCCCCGCGCTGCCTTGATCACGGCCGCCGACGCCGTCTCAGCCGGCTATTCGCGGCAGGAGACGGCCAGATTACGTCGATCCGGCAATTGGACCGGCCTGCGCCGGGGGATCTATCTGGACGGCCCCCTGCCCGCCGACGCGCGCGAGCGTCACCTCGACCAGGCGGCGGCCGCTTTGCTCGCAGTCCAGTGCCCGGAAGCAGCAGTGGCGCACATCAGCGCGGGCGTGGCATGGAACTTGGAGTGGCTCGATCCACCGAACCTCGATGACATCTGGCTGGCTGCCCCTCGCTCGCACAAGGTGCGTTACTACCCCGCGCTACGGGTACTGCCGGCCGACCTACCCGCGCACCACCTCGCCCGATCACCAGACGACCTGTGGTGCACCAGTCCGGCACGCACGGTGGTCGACCTGGCTCGGCATCTGACATTCCGTCAGGGCGTGGTCGTAGGGGATTCGGCGTTGCGTCTCAAGCTGACCACTGAAGTTCAACTCCGCGGTGTTCTCGCCGACTGTTTCGGCTGGCCTTACACCCGAAAGGCAGATCGGGTGCTGGCAATCATCGACGGGAAGACCGAGTCGGTTGCCGAGTCCTTGGCGCGCGCGGTGTTTGCCGAAGTCGGCCTGCCGGTCCCGGTGCCCCAGGTGCGCATCTTCGACGATGCCGGCCGGGAGATTGCCCGGGTCGATTTCTTGTTCGAGGGACGTGTGGTCGTCGAGGTGGACGGACGGAAGAAGTACACCGATCCCGACGTGCTGTGGCGGGAAAAGGTCCGTGAGGACCGCCTGCGCGAGGCGGGCTACGAAGTTGTTCGACTGACGTGGGCGGACCTGGTCGGGCCGGCCGCGCGGATCCGTTCGCGAGTGCTGGCCGCGCTGGCTCGCAGCACAACCCGTTCCGCCTGACGGGATCCCCGCCCCGCCAGGTCATCGCAACCGGCCCGCCTCCTCGGCTTCACTCGCTGGGGTGACGCCCGACTCGCCAGCGGCGTTGATCTGTGGCGAGTAAGGCCGCACTCCGGCGAGTGAAGTGGGTCGGGGCGGGCGCAGCCACGACCGGACGCACCGGAGCCACGACGGGATGCGGCGGCCATAACGGGGAGGGGAGCGGAGGACGGC
>DASQPJ010000083.1:0-17541 GCA_035644015.1 Sporichthyaceae bacterium | reverse complement strand
GGAGGAACTCGCCCAGCTGGTCGGGGCGTCCCGGGAGACGGTGAACAAGGCCCTGGCCGATTTCGCGGGCCGTGGTTGGTTGCGCTTGGAGGCGCGGGCCGTCGTCCTGTTGGACATCGAGCGCCTGCAGCGCCGCTCGCGCTGAGACAGCGGCGCGCAGCCAACCGCCGCGAGACAACGGAGGGCCGGGCCGACGTTCTCGCGAGTCCCCACCGCGCGCGAACTGCGTCGACCCGGCCCAGCCAGGTGATCCAACCTGGTGGTGCAGGAGCAACTTGCTGAGGTATATGTGACTGGAGTGACTGCACCGGTGTCAAGATCCGCAGCGATTTCGATACCTGCGTGTCGCCCGAGAACCCCGCGGGAACGAACGGTGTGACCAATCCCCCGGGCGAATTGCCCCGACTGGTCGGAATTGTCCGGTTGGCTTACTCTCCCGGCAGGCCTGTCCGACGCAGCGTCCCGAAATTCGCGCCGGCTCCTCGGTCCTAGGAGGTCGCCGTGCACTGGGATTTACTCCCGTCCATCGTCGTCCTCGGCACCCTGACCGCCGGCCTGTACGGCCTGTTGCCGGTCGCGGTTGTGTTCACCTATCGGATCAGCCGCACGATCGGCTTCGTGCACGGCGGCTTCGCCATCTTCGGCGGCCTGGCCTACTCGGTGCTGGTCAACGGCCGGGACCGCGAGGAGGGTTTCGGGCTGCACCCGATCATGCGTCCGCTGCCCGCGCTGCTGCTGGTGATGGTCGCCGGAGCGATCCTGGCCACCCTGTTCGGCGCTGTGGTGATGTCCCGCTGGATGGCCGAGATGCCCGGCGTCACGCTCACCGTGATCTCGATTGCCGGCCTGCTGGTGGTGGGAAACCTGTCCGGGTTCTATCTGCGCCCCGGTGGCTTCTCGCTGGCGACCAGTCCGTTCCCCGAGGGCGGACACCACGTCTTCAAGATCGTGGTCACCAACCACCGGTTGGCCGTGTTGTTGATCCTGATCGGCATCGTCATCGCGCTGACCATCTTCCTCAACAACACCTACACCGGCCTGGCCATCCGGGCCATCTCCGACGACGTTGAGGCCAGCGTGTGGTGCGGGGCCAAGCTGAGGCTGATCGGCGCCGGGGTCTACGGGGTGTCCGGCGCCATCGCGGCGGCGGCCGGTGCGCTCTACGCCTCCGCGGTCGCGGCCGCGGTCGACGGCATGCTCGGCCTGTTCGTGATCGGCCTGCTGCTGGCCATCGTCGGCGGGATGCGCTCGGTGCCGCTGGCCCTGCTCGGCTCGGTGGTCTACGGCGTGCTGAACACCGCGCTGGTCGCCGGACTGTGGGGCACGGTCCCGGTCGGCCGACAGAACGTGATTCTCTTCGCCACGCTGATCGCGCTGATCGTGGTCGCCGCGCGGTTCCGCCGGGAGAACTTCATCCAACTGGCGGGCCACCAGCTATGAGGTCCACCCTCGCCCGGGCCGACGGGCCGAACACCAAGACCCGGCCGGTCCTGCGGGCCATGTCCAGTCCGTGGTCAATCCTGATGACCGCCGGGTTGCTGGTCTTCCCGTTCCTGCGGCCGGACTACCTCGTCTTCACCATGTCCGCCGCGATCCCGATCGCCATCCTCGGCCTCGGCCTGCTGGTGCTGCAGGGCTGGACCCGGGAGATCGCGCTGTGTTCGGCGGGCCTGTTCGCGACCGCCTGCTACCTGATGAACTGGCTGGACCGCGACGACCAGGGCAAGGGCCTGCCGTGGATCATCGCCGCGGTACTGGCGATCAGCGCAGTGACCGCGATGATGACCGGCCTGGCCGTGGTCTCCAGCAAGTTGCCGCCGATGTACATGATCGTGATGACCATCGGGCTGCAGCTGACGATCGAGTCCACGATTTTCGGGGTGGGCTACCTGTCCGGCGGTACTTCCGGTGGCAACGGCGGCGCCCCGCTGCACGACGACCGGCAGAAGCCGTTGGGTCTGAACCTGCAGAACGACAACGTCTTCTACTTCTACTCCCTGGTCTGGCTCGCGGTGGTGCTGGTCCTGCTGATCCGGCTGCGGCGCAGCCCGGTCGGCCTGGGCTTCCTGCTGGTCGGGCACAACCGCCAGTCCGCGGCAGCGCTGGGCATCCCGGCGACCCGATTCCGGGTGCTCGCGTTCACCGTGGCGGGCTTCCTGGCGGGCGTGGCCGGTGTCCTGGGCACCTGGTTGTTCATCAGCCCGCCGCTGTACTTGTCCTACCGGGTGCAGGAATCGCTGCTGCTGCTGGCCATCCCGGTGGTGGCCGGCGTGGATTCCATGGCCTCGGTGCTGGCGGTGGCCGGGTACCTCGTGGTGATGCCGGTGGTGCTCGAACGCTGGCACGTGGACCAGGCCTTCGTCGCCTCGTTCACCCTCGGTATCGGCGCCCTGTTCGGCTCGCGCGGCATCGGCGGGCGCATGCAGGACCTGGAACGACGCTGGCGATACGGGGCCAGACGGCTGCGCACCAAACGCAAGCGGATGACCACCGTGGTGCTGCGCCAGGCCGAGGGGTTGGCCAACGAGCGCACCTCCGTGCTGAGCGAGGAGCAGCGCGCCGAGTGCCTGGCGATCATCGAACGTTGGCTGCCGCCGCGCCCGGAAGCCGAGTACGCGGTCCGCACCCGCGAGGTGACGCTGTCCTTCGGCGCCATCCACGCACTGACCGGGGCCAGCATCGACGTGCCCACGGGGCAGATGGTCGGCATGATCGGGCCGAATGGCGCCGGCAAGACCACGCTGTTCGACGTGATCACCGGGTTCACCCCACTGAACTCCGGCAAGGTCGAGATCTTCGGCAAGAACGTCACCCGGGCCACCCCGTGGGCGCGGGCCAAGCTGGGCACCGCGCGCACCTTCCAGAACACCCGGGTGGTCCTCGAACTCACGACCGGGGACAACATCTGCGCCGGCTCCTACCAAGCGGTCAAGTCCAACCCGATGGCGTTCCTGATCGGGTGGCCGAAGGCGTGGAAGGAGATGCGCCGGGTCGAGGAGGTCGGCTGGGCGGCGGCCCGCCTGCTGGACGTCGACAAGTACTGGGACGAGCGGGTCGGCACCTTGGAGTTCTCCGCGCGTCGGCGCATCGAGATCGCCCGGGCCATCGTGGCCGGCCCCCGCTTGCTGCTGCTCGACGAACCCGCGGCCGGACTGGACCCGGCCTCGTCCTCGGCGATGTTCGATCTGATCCGCAAGCTGCACGAGGACCTCGGGCTGACCGTGCTGATCGTCGAGCACTACGTCAAGGCCGTGTTGGACACCTGCGACCTGGTCTACGTGCTGGCCGAGGGCTCCGTGCTGGCGCAGGGCACGGCGGCGGAGATCGCCATGAACCGCACCGTGCAGGACCGCTACCTGGGCACCCGCCTGGAGTACCTGGAGGACCTCGATATCTTCGAAGCTGACGACCTGTCAGCCCCGATGACCTCCGGCGCACCGACGGCGCCGAACCCGTGAGGGCCGCCGACGGGGCCGGCCACGACCGGCGCATCCTCGAGGTCGAGCAACTGGTCGCCGGGTATTCCGGACAGCCCGTGCTGCACCACGTCGATCTGCACGTGAGCCCGGGCGAGGTGGTCTCGCTGCTCGGCGCCAACGGCGCGGGCAAGTCCACCCTGCTCAAGACGATCATGGGCACGGTGCCGGTGATCCAGGGCTACATCCGGCTGGACGGGCACGGTATTGCGGGTTGGGCCCCACACAAGCGGGTGGCCGCGGGCATCGGCTTCTCCCCCGAGGGCCGCCGCGTGTTCGCGAACCTGTCCACCGAGGAGAACCTGCTGATGGGTGCCGCGGCGCTGCCCCGGGCCCGCAAGCGGGACGGCCTGGAGCACGCCTACCACCTGTTCCCGGTGTTGGCGGAGCGTGCTCGGCAGCGGGCGGGCACGTTGTCCGGCGGTGAGCAGCAGATGGTGGCGATCGCCCGGGCGATGATGCCGCAACCTCGCCTGCTGCTGGTCGAGGAACCGTCCCAGGGCCTGGCCCCGGTGGTGGTGGACGGGGTGTACGAGGCGTTGCGGGAGATCGCCAGCCGCGGTGTCGGGGTGCTGGTCGCCGAGCAGTTCCAGCAGGTGCACGAGGAAGCCTCGAACCGCATCCTGGTCATCGACAAGGGCACCATCGTGGCCGACCGGATGCGCCGCGGGCGAGCCAAGCAGGCGCAGAGGAGTTAATCTGCGGGGCATGTGTCGCAACATCCGTCCGCTGGCCAACTTCGCCCCGCCGTCCACGCCCGCAGAGATCGAGGCGGCCGCGCTGCAGTACGTGCGCAAGATCAGCGGCGCCACCCGACCATCGGCGGCCAACGCCGCCGCGTTCGACCGGGCGGTGGCCGCGGTGGCCGCGGCCTCGACCGAACTGTTGGATGCGCTGGTGACCTCGGCACCGCCGCGTGATCGCGAGGTGGAGGCCGCCAGGGCCAAGGCCCGGGCAGCCGCCCGATACGGCTGAGCACCGTCCTAAGCTCGGCGCATGATCCTCATCAACGTGAAGTTCCCGATCCGCCCCGACCGGGTCGAGGAGTTCCTCCCGTTGGCGCGTCAATACCGCGCGGATGTCAGCGCCGAACCGGGCAACGTGTACTTCGAGTGGTCCCGCGACCTCGACGACCCGAACACGTTCATCGCGGTGGAGTGCTTCCGGGACGGCGACGCAGGTGCGGCGCACATGGGGACCAAGCACGTCGCGCAGTTCATGGAGGTCGCTCCGGACTACGTGGCCGGGCAGCCGTCGATCGTCTACGTGGACTCCCCCGATATCACCGGTTGGGGCGCGATGGGCGAGATCAAGCCGCGTTAGGCGTCTCGGGCTGACGTTTGCGCGTGCGCGCGCATGTACTCCTCACCACTTTGTGCTGCATCCGGGTGATTGCTCACCCAATGGTCTCGCCGGTCAGCGACCATCCGCTGTATGGGGACTGCGGAGGATCAAGGGGTGCAGTGGTGAGAACGATCAAGTTCATGGCGACGCTGGCGATGACCGCCGGCGCGCTCGGCGTGCTGTCCGCGAATCCGGCGGGTGCGGCGCAGAGCGTCCTGCACGCCACCGCGCTGGCTGCCGGGGCCAACCACAACTGTGCGGTCACCGCGACAAGCCCCGCGGTGGCCAACGCGGGCGGCGCAGTGGTGTGCTGGGGCCGCAACGACTGGGGTCAGTTGGGCAACGGCACCACGTCAGGTTCGGCGGCGGCGGTGCCGGTCACCGGTTTGTCCAGCGGGGTGCGCACGGTCAGCGCCGGGCACTCCTACTCGTGCGCGCTGACCGAGGCCGGCGGGGTGTGGTGCTGGGGTAGCAACTCCTCCGGGCAGCTCGGCGACGGCAACACCACCGACTCCGCGGTGCCGGTCCAGGTCACCGGCCTGCAATCCGGCGTGGCCGCGATCAGTGCCGGCGAGTACCACGCCTGCGCCATCACCGACGACGGCGCGGCCAAGTGCTGGGGCCAGGGCCGCGCGGGCGCGCTGGGTGACGGGCGGTCACGCAGCTCCTCGACCCCGGTGTCCCCGGTTGGCCTGGGGGCCGGTGTGGTCGCGATCAGCGCCGGTGGTTTCCACACCTGCGCCATCCTGTCCAACGCCGGCGCAAAGTGCTGGGGCCTGAACGAGTACGGCCAGGTGGGCAACGGGCAGACCGGCCTGGAACCGCGGCCGGTGGACGTGACCGGCATTGGCCCGGTCGCGCAGATCTCGGCGGGGGCGATCCACACCTGCGCGGTCACCACGGACGGTGCGGCCATGTGCTGGGGCTACAACCACTACGGCCAGCTCGGCAACGCCAGCATCTCCGACCAGCACTCGCCCGCCCAGGTGGACGGACTGACCTCCGGGGTCTCGGCGATCGACACGGGTTCCTACCACACCTGCGCACTGACCACGGAGGGCGTGCGCTGCTGGGGCCAAAATCTGCTCGGTCAGTTCGGCGACGGCGGCAACAGCAGCCTCGCGGCTCCGCGGGCCGTGCAAGGCCTGGAGGGCGACGCGCACGACGTCAACGCGGGGAAGGCGCACAACTGCGCGATCACCGGCCAGGGCGAGGTCATGTGCTGGGGTCGCAACAACTTCGGGCAACTGGGCAACGGCACCGTGGCGGACAGCAACATGCCCGTCGGGGTGCAGGGATAACGCACGACTGAGCCGAGCGGAGCAAGAACACGCCTTTCGTTCTTGCTCCCGAGGCGATGGAAGTGCGTTGACGAGCGCAGCGAGGAACATCAGCCGACGCTGAACACGGCTTCGGCCGGCGAGGGATCGGCATTGCCGGCCGCGTCCACGGCCCGCACCGCCAACCGGTGCGGGCCGGCGGTCAGGTGCTGCACCAGCCGCTGCGCACACTGCGTCCAGCCCGCCTCGTCCGGGGTGGTCTGCGGGTCTGCGTCCCAGCGGCACTGGAAGCGCACCGGGGTCTCGTCGGCGGCGAAGGCGAACTGGACGTCGCTGGGTGCACCGGCGGTGGGTGGGCCGGACACGATCGTGGTGTCCGGCGGGTAGATATCCCGGGGCATGGCCATCGGGCCGGAGGCCGGGTAGGTCGGGCCGCCCGGGTCGATGACGAAGACGTCCTCGGCGTGGTTGTTGTCGAACGGCACCAGGTTCTGCGCCGGTGACGCCCAGGCCAGATGCGCGCCGTCCGCGCTGATCACCGCGGCGTGGCTGGTGCCGTCCGCGTCCGGGTCCGGGATCCGCCGGGTCACCCCGGTGCGCCGATCCCACAGATACACCTGTGAACCCGCCGCGTTGGTACCGGGGATCGCCGCGGTGAACACGATCTGATCGCCTGAGGAGTCCAGCGACGCCCCGTACGCGTAACCCACGTCGCCGCTGTCCGGACCGAGCCGACTCAGCAGCGTGGTCTGATTGGTCATCAGATCATGCCGGTAGACGTCCGGGGAGAAGTTGAGGTCGTCGGGGGTCATCGGCCAGGCGGTGGTGAACGCGACGGAGCCGGCGTCCGGGGACAGCGCCACGTCCTGCGCGTCGCCCTGTGCCTGCTTGCCGTTGCTCGCCACGTCGACCCGGAGTACCCCGCCGGTGCGCAGATCCTTGACGAAGGCGTCCTTGTAGCCGTTGGAGTCGTCGTCAACCAGGTTGTCCGCGGCGGAGATGAACGCGATCCGGGTCCCGTCCGCGCTGATCGAGGCAAGCCCGCTGCCCGCGTCGGCCTGGGTACCGTCCGCGGCCACACTGGCCCGCACGGTGCGCTGGGTGTCCCGGTCCCACACGAACACGTCCCCGTGTTTGTTGGTGTCGCCGGGCACGATGTCGGTGGCGGTGGAGTCGAAGCCGACGTAGCGACCGTCGGCGGAGATGGTCGGGAAATCGCTCTCCCCGTTCGTGCTCAGGCCCAGCGCCGAGGTGCTCACCCGCACCGTGTGCCCGGTGACCATGTCGTGCAGGAACACGTCCGCGCCGCCGGTCGGGAAGTTCAGGTCACCGAGGCTGAGGTTGGCCGCGTAGGAGGTGAACGCCACCCAGCGGCCGTCCGCGGAGATCACCGGCGAGGAGCTGGCCCCGTCGGCCTGCAGAGCGGCGTCGGTGACGCTGACCCGTTTGGTCACCCCGGTGACCCGGTCGCGCACGAAGATGTCCGGGAAATCGTTGGTGTCACCGGGCACCAGGTTGTCGGCCGCGGAGGCGAAGGCCACCCACCGGCCGTCCGCGGAGATCGACGGCGTGTCCAGCACGCCGGCATCGGCCTGGGCGGCGGCGGCGCCGAGGTCGGCCCGGGCAGGGCTGGTCGCGGTGTCCGCCGCCGCGGGCGTGTCCCACGACGCAACGCCCAGGGCCAGCGCGGCGGTCAGCACCGCCGTGACCGGAGCGCGCCAGCACGCCGTCACCCTGGACCCCCCGCCGGTCGGCGCACCCCGTGGCGCCGATCTTGATAGTGAAGCGGGAGGAACGGTTCCGTCCGACGACCGAACGGGTGATCAGACGATCAATCGATCTCGAACCGGTACCCGTAGCCGCGCAGGGTGGCGATGCGTTCCCACCGATCGCCGGCGTCGGCGAGTTTGCGACGCAGGTTGGCCATGTGTACGTCGAGCGTCTTGGTCGAACCCTGCCAGTCCTCGTCCCAGACCTCGTCCATCAGGGTCTCCCGGCGCACCGCCTCACCGGCGTGGCTGGACAGCACCTCGAGCAGCTCGAACTCCTTGGGTCGCAGGGGCAGCTCGGTACCGGCGTACCAGGCACGCCGGGACCGTCGGTCCAGCAACAGCCCACCGAGGTTGATGTCGCCCTCGCCCCGCGGCGCCCCGCGGCGCAGGTGCGCGCGCACCCGGGCGAGCAGTTCGGCCAGCCGGAACGGCTTGGCCACGTAGTCGTCGGCGCCGGCATCCAGCGCGCGCACCGCGTCGGCCTCGTCGGTGTGGGCCGTGACCACCACGATCACCATCGTGGCGTCGGACTCGCGCAGCAGCCGGCAGACATCCACGCCGTCCCCGTCGGGCAGGCCGAGGTCGAGCAAGACCAGTTCGACGCCGGTGCGTGCCTTGACCAGCGCGGAGGCCGCGTCCCGGGCCCAGGCCACGTCGTAGTCCGCGCCGGCCAGAGCGGCGACCAGATCGGCGCCGATCTGTTGGTCGTCCTCCACGACCAGCACCCGCGGGTCGCGTGCGACATGTTCGATCGCCTCGGTCACGGGGGCGGCATCCTTCGGGCGGAGCGAGTAGCGGGCAACCCCAGTGTGACCTAAATCAGCGTCGCGCTCACGTATTCCGCACGCCCGGGCTTTGCTGCCCGGGAGAGTGCTCAGGATTGAGGGCCCGCTATTGACGAATGTGGAGCGACTCCGAAGGCCGCGGTAAGTGACGGCGCATCGGCTGCGCAGCCCAATGGGGCCACTTTGACCACGTCGGAGATCAGCCGCAGCACCGAGCACTGCGTGGCCGCCAGGTCCGACCGCACCCGGGAAGTGTGCGGGGAGAGCACCAACACCGGGATGTGGTTGTCCTTCTTGGTGCCCTCGTCCCAGGTGATGATCACGGTGAGCCGGCCGGCCCGCCAGTCCGGGCTCGAGGTCAGAAAAGGCACCAGGCCGTGCAACCAGTCGTCGGCGGCCCGCACCACGTTGCCCGTGCAGCCCGTCCCACCGTGCATCTCGGAACAGACATTCGGGATCACCAGGGAGAACGCGGGCAGCCGGCCGGCCTGGATGTCGTCGTGCATGGGGCCGGCCTGCAGTGTGCCCATCGGGATGTCCCAGTTGCGGCAGTCCGCGGCGATGTCGGTGTAGTACGGGGCCGCGGTGTGCCGTACCGCGTAGGTCCCGGAGTTCACCATCGCGCAATTGCTCGGCATGGACTCCGCGTACACCCGCCATTCCCGACCGGCAGCCTTGACCTGCCTGAACAGCGAGTCGCCGGGCAATGGGTGCGCGGCCGGCGGCTTGTCGTCGCAGATCCCGTGGGTGCTACCGCTGGTCAGGATGATGTAGGCGGCCAGCGACGGGCATTGCTCGGGATAGCCCGCCTGCAGGTTGGTGGCCACGCCGTAGGTCGCGGCCAACGCCTTGAGGTACGGGGTGTTCTTGCCCGAGCCGAGGATCTCGTTGTACGTCTGGTTCTCCTCGACCACCACCAGCACCTTGCCCCCGTTGTCCGGCGCGGGTGGCGCGGCGGGCTGCACTGCCGGCGGGTCAGCAGCTTTGCTCCCGCCCCCACCACAGGCGCTCAGCACCATCAGGCACGCAGCCACCGCCGCGCCGCGCTGCCAGATCCGCACCCGTCCCGCTCAGTCCCGCTCAGCCAGCCGATGTGCCAGCTGGACAGTCGCCAGCGCGGCCAACGCCACCGCGACACCACCCACCAGGACGTTCCACAACGTCGACACGTGTCCACCCCCGTTGCTCTCGCGCGTCACACCTGCCACACGCGTCGGCGACGACTCTAACTCGCGCCGGGCCTCGAACCGGCTCACCACCAGTGAGCTCAAAGCAAGAAGACAGCATCCGATCCGCGGGGTCACCCGCCGGCGATGCGGCAGAGTTCCTACGCTGAGCACGTGAACCCCATGAGCCCGCACGACTGGTTGGACACCCTGGGCCCCGCCGCGCTGCTGGTGGTCCTATTCGCCGAGACCGGTCTGCTGGTCGGGTTCTTCCTGCCCGGCGACTCGTTGCTGTTCAGCGCGGGGGTACTGAGCGCGACCAGCAAGGACGGCCTGCATGTGGCCTACCTGCCCGCGCTGATCTGCGCGGCGGTTGGGGCGCTGCTCGGGTCGCAGTGCGGGTATCTGATCGGCCGTCGGGCCGGACCGACCTTGTTGGACGGGGCCAAGCACCCGAAGCTGCGCGAGTCCGCGGCCCGGGCCACCGTGCACCTGGAGCGCTACGGGGTGGCCAAAGCCTTGGTGCTCGGTCGGTTCATCCCGGTGGTGCGCACCGTGGTCAACCCGCTGGCGGGTGCGCTCAACGTGCCGGTGCGGGTGTTCACCTTCTGGCAGGTGCTCGGTGGACTGGTCTGGACGATCGGCATCATGGTCACCGGTCACCAGGTCGGCGACCGGATCCCCAGCATTGACCGCTATGTGCTGCCCGCGGTCGCGCTCGCGGTGCTGCTGTCCGTCATCCCGGTCCTGCTCGAGGTGCGTCGGGCCCGGCGCAGCGGCGTCGACGCCCCCTGAGGAATTCGGTCAGGACGCCTCGCCGGACTCCCCGGGCAGCAACACGGTCAGTCGGGTGGTCGGCTCGGTGCGGGCGTGCACCAACCGTCCGTTCTGCGCCGCAGCCAATGATGCGGCGATCGACAACCCCAGCCGACGTGGCGCGTCCAGGGGGGGTGTCCGGTCCGGGACCAGCGGCCGCTCGGTGTGCCCCTGATCGGTGACATCAATGGCCACCGCGCCGGAGCTGGACCGGGCGGTCACTGTCACCGCACCCGCCCCGTGGGTCAGCGCGTTGTCCACCAGCACGTCCAGGATCTGACGCACCGCCGGAGCGGAGGCCAACGCCGGGCCCGAATCCTCGTCGGTGACGGTCAAGGTGCGACCGGCCGCGCGCAAGGGTCCGACCCAACGCCGGTACAGGTCGTCCAGGATCGGACCCAGCGGCAACGGAGTGGCCGGTGGGGCGCCGCGGGCCAGGGTGAGCACGTCATCGATGGTGCGGGAGAGCCGGTCCGCGCCGCCCATGGCCTCCACCGCGGCGGCCCGCAGCCCCGAGTCCGGGCCGGTCAGCGCGTGTTCCAGGCCGAGGCGTAAGTCGGTCAGCGGGGTGCGCAACTGGTGCGAGGCCACCGAGGTGAAGGCACGTTCTCGGGCCAGGATGTCGTCCAGGCGGGTCGCGGTCCGGTTCAACGCCGCGCCGGCCCGGTCGATCTCCACCACGCCGCAGACCTCGGCGCGCACCGCGAAGTTGCCGTCGCCCAACTCCTCCGCGGCCTTCTCCAGCGAGACCAACGGCCGGGCCAGCCGGCGGGCCTGCGCGGCGGCCAACGCCGAACTGCACACCGCGGCCAACGCGGCCAGGCCCAGCATCAACGACCAGGCCCCGGCCACCTTGTGGGTCAGGTGGGAGCGCGGCGAGGCGGCCCGCACCACCGCGGCGACCCGGTCGCCGTCGTAGATGGGCACCGCGGTGATCAGGTTGGGCCCGGCAGTCAGCTCAACCGGGACGCCGGAGATCGCGGTGGCCACCGGGTCACCGCCGTCCTCCGGACCGACACCGGCGATGCGCAATCGGTCGGTGCCGTACACCGCCACGGTCACCCCGCGCGGCTGGTTGGCCACCGCGTCGGCCACGTTCGGCAGGTCCGCCGAGGCGTGCAACGCGCTGCGCAGGGCCACCCGCTCCAGCTCACTGCGCTCGTCGTAGAAGTACAGCTGGTGCACGGCGTAGGCCAGCGGCAGGCCGAACAGGGTGATCGCGAGTGCAGCCGTGAGCACGGCCACGCCGAGAATTTTCCGCCTCACCCCAACCTCCCCAGTGCCGATCTAGCCCGAGCCCGGCAGCGATCCACGCAGCGAGTCGAACACGTCGCCGCAGAGCGTCGGCCCCGGTGCCCGACCGATCTCCACGAACCACTCGGCCCCCAGCAAGCGGCGGAATACCGGTCGCGGGAGCCGCAACAACAGGGCCAGCGTACGGATGCTGTCCCCGCCACTGCGCTGACTGACGTGCGCGGTCATCGCGCGCCGTTTCGCACCGGCGTGCGCGCGCACGTCAATGCGGTGGGTCAGCGCTTCGCGTGCGGTGTAGCGATCAGCGAACCGATCCGGGTGAAAGTCAGCCGGAACGCCGGGGAACAGCGAGAGGATCCGCGTGGCCCGGCGCAGCGCGGTGCGGTCAACCGTCGCGGCCAGCACGCACCGGGTGTCCGCCAGCCGGGCGGCGGCCAGCCCGACGTGGTGCACCGCCACGTGATCGGGATGCCCGTACCCGCCCGCCGGGTCGTAGACAGTGAGCACGTCAGCGGCCTCCTCGCGCAGGATCGTGGCCAGCCGCGCGGCCGGCTCGGCGACCGGCAGGTCGGCAAACGAACCGGCAGGCGCCGGGGGGGTGGATCCGGAGTCGGGATAGCCCAGGCACTCGATGCGGGCGCAGCCGAGTTCACCGGCAGCTTGCCTTAGCTCGAATAGCCTGCGCCCGGCGAGGCCCCCGCCACGGTCGGCCGCCAGGCCGGCCTCCCCGGCGGTGGCCACCACCAACACCACGCGATGCCCTTCGGCTGACGCCCGCGCCAGGGTGCCGCCGGTGAGCAACGCCTCGTCGTCGGGGTGGGCGTGGAACGAGACGAGGGTGAAGGTCATTGCGCATCGCCCATGTCACCGATTTCTACCTGCCCCGCTGCGGCGGCATCGAGTTGCAGGTGCGCGATCTGGCCACCCGCCAGGTCGCCGCGGGCCACCGAGTGACCGTGTTGACCTCCACCCCACGTCCGGGCGGCGACGACGGCTGTGCGGTCGGCGCCGGCGTGGTGGTTCACCGACTGGCCGAGACGGGTGCGATGCCGGGCATGCGGGCCGGCGTCCGCACGGCGCTGCGCGAGGCACTGCGAGTCGGGCGGTTCGACCTGGTACACGTGCACGGCGCCCCCTGGTCCCCGCTGGCCTTCACCGCGGCGGGTCTGTCTGACGAACGCCCGACCGTTTTCACCATGCATTCGATCCTGGGCCCGGTCGAGGCCGCCGCGCGACTGGCGCGCCCGATCTGGCCCTGGCACCGATGGCCGGTGGTGTGGACGGCGGTCAGCGAGGTGGCCGCCGCGCCAATGCGCGGCATGCTCGGCGAGATCCCGGTGCACGTGCTCCCCAACGGCGTGGATGTGGCCGCCTGGCAGGTGCCGCCCGCACCGCGCGAGGACCACGATGTGGTCGCCGTCGCGGTCATGCGACTGACCGGGCGCAAACGGTCGCTGCCGCTGCTGCGCATCGTCCGCGAGGCCCGCCAACACCTCGACGACGACGTGCGACTGCGCCTGCTGGTGCTCGGCGACGGCCCGCTGCGGCCGCGGATGCAACGCTGGTTGACTCGCCATCAGATGAACGCCGACGTGGTGCTGGCCGGGGTGCGACCGCGGGCAGACGTGAGCCGAGCACTGGCCCGCGCCGACGTGTTCCTGGCGCCGGCCGTGCTGGAGTCCTTCGGCATCGCCGCGCTGGAGGCCCGGTGCGCCGGGGTGCCGGTGCTGGCCCGGGCGCAGAGCGGCACCGTGGAGTTCGTCGGGCACGACCGCGAGGGCCTGCTCGCCGCGGACGACACGGAAATGGCCGCGCACCTGGCCGCCCTGGCCGGCGACCCGGCGCGGCGGGGCGCGATCGCCGCGCACAACCGATCCGTGGCGCCGCCGCTGGACTGGGACACGGTGCTGCGGCGCACCCACGACCTGTACGCGTTGGCCGACGCCGGCGCGACCATCGCGCCGGCTGCGCGACGGTGAGCAGCGGGGTCCTCCCTGTTCGCTCGGCGTTGGCGCGCCGGGCGGCACCGGCGCGTCCGTGGCTGGTCGGCGAGCTCGCGGTGGTTGCGCTGCTGGTATTCGCCTACGACCGGGTGCGCGCCCACGCCGCCCCGCGCCGGGATGTCGCGCTGTCCCACGGCTGGGCCGTGCTGCACGCCGAACAGCACCTGCACCTGGATTGGGAACACGCCGCGAACACCTGGCTGGGCGGGCACTCGACACTGCGTGAGGCTGCCGCATGGTGGTACCAGTTGGCCCACTTCACGGTCTCGCTCAGTGTGCTGGCCTGGTGCTGGTTGGCTGCTCCGGCGGTGTACCGACTGGCGCGCAACACCTTGGTGCTGACCAACGTTGTCGGGCTGATCGTGTTCGCGGTGTGCCCGGTGGCCCCACCCCGGCTGCTGCCCGGCGCCGGGTTCACCGATTCCAACGCCGTGGCCCTGGGCACCGGCCAGGTCGCCCATCCCCCGCCCGATCAGTACGCCGCCATGCCCTCGTTGCACCTGGCCTGGGCAACCTGGGTGGCCCTGACCGTGTGGGCCATCACCGCGCACCTCGGACGACTGCGTGGTCTGCGCGCCGCCGGTCTCGCCGTTCCGGTGCTGACCGCTACGGCCGTGGTGGCCACCGCGAACCACTACGTGCTCGACCTGGTGGCCGGAGTGGCGCTGGCCCTGGTGGCCCGGGTGATAGCCGGAGTGATCACGTCAAATGATGCGACGGCGCAGCAGGAACGCGAACACGCAGCCCGACGGGACCAGCGGCAGCCACACGGTGGCCAACCGGTAGGCGACCACTGCGCCGACCGCAGCGGGCCCGTACACGCCGACCGCGACCAGCGCGCCGGTGAGCAGCACGTCGAAGGTGCCCAGCCCGCCGGGCGACGGAATTAACGCGGCCACGGCTGACACGGTCAGATACACCGCGGTGGCGGTCATCGCGCTGACCGACACCTCCAGGCTGTGCAGCACCGCGAACAGCACCAGGCAGTGCAGCAGCGGGGCCGCCAACGCGCCCACCCACAATGCCACCGCGCGGCGCGGGTGGCCCAGCACGGCCCGCAGCGCGGCCAACTCCGCGCGCACCGCCTGACCACGGGCGCGCAACGCGGCTCGCCGGCGGAGCACCGCCACCGTCGTGGCCAGCACCAACAGGCCCGCCACCACGGCGCACCCGACCAACAGATGCCGGGACATGGCCGCGTGCACGTCGCCGTTCACTGTGCGCCATACCGCGTGGAAACGCCCCGGCACCGCGATGGCCACCCCGACCAACAACGCCAGGTGAGCCACCAGGCCGGCGACGGAGTTCATGCCCACCGCGGCCATGCCCGCCCCGGTGTTCAGCCCGTGTCGGCGCAGGAAACGGACGTTGACCGCCATCCCCCCGACGCCGCCGGGCATCAAGCTGTTCGCGAACGACGCGGCCACCTGCACCGCGAACAGCCGACCCACCGGCGGGGTGATGTGCAGGACACCCAATTGGGTGGCGGTGCCGGTGATCCACAGGGCCATCGCGGCCAGGCCGGCCACGGCCAACCACTGCCGGTCCGCGCCGCGCACCCCGAGCAGCGCGTTGGCGACCTCGGCGTGATGGGCCAACACATCCACCGCAACCCCGCCCGCGACCAGGGCAGCGACCACTGCGACGGGTCTGCTCACCGTCGGCGCCCTCGGCACCGCCGCGCATTGCGTCATGCACACCCTCAGATCTCGGTGGTCCGCGCCGCTGCCCGACGCGGGGCTCATTGTCGGTGTCGAAGCCGGCCGACACACCCTGTGCACCAGCTATGAAGACTGGTTTGGCCGTCCGCTAACCGCCCCCGGCGACGAACTCGACTCCGGCCTCATACGCTTCGGTTCGTGGCACGTTTGTTGCTGGTTGAGGATGACGAGGCGATCGGCCGTCGGGTCGATGCGGCGCTGCGCGCCAACGGGCACAACGTGGTGTGGCAACGCACCGGGGGCAGTGCACTCATCGAGGCCACCCGGACCTCGTTCGACCTCGTGCTGCTGGACCTGGGTCTGCCCGACCGGGACGGCGTCGAGGTCTGTCGGGACCTGCGGGTGCGTCAGCCCGGTTGTGTACTGGTGATGCTGACGGCCCGTCGCGAGGAGATGGACGTGGTGGTCGGCCTGGAGGCCGGCGCCGATGACTACATCACCAAGCCGTTCGGCATGACCGAACTGATCGCCCGCATCCGGGCGCACCTGCGCCGACTGTCCGCGGACGGCTCGGCGCCCAGCGAGGTGTTCAGCGACGGGGATCTGGTGCTCGATCCACACGCCCGGCGCTGTTCGGTGGGCGGATCCGAGGTGGAACTTCGGGCCAAGGAGTTCGACCTGCTGGCCCGCCTGGCCCGCTCGGCCGGACACGCGGTGAGCCGCGAGGTGCTGATGGCCGATGTGTGGGACGAGAACTGGTTCGGCTCCACCAAGACCCTCGACGTGCACATCGCCGCGGTACGCCGCCGATTGGACGCCGCGGCCACCCGCACCGATCCGCCCGCAATGGTCCCCGGCATCACCACGCTGCGCGGGCACGGCTACCGCTTGGACCCGACGCCGCAGCACGTCTGACGGCACCTCAGCAATTACCCGGGGCAAGGGCCGTGCGCACGGGCGGGCAGGATGGCGGGTATGGCACGACGGACGGTGGTGGAACGGGTCGATGACCTCGACGGGTCGGCGGCCACGGAAACGGTGCTGTTCGGGCTGGACGGGGTGGACTACGAGATCGACCTGTCCCCCCGCAACGCCACCCGGTTGCGCTCCGAGCTGGAGCGATACCAGGCGGCCGGGCGGCGGCTGAGCCCCCGGCCGCGTAAGACCAGCCCGCCGAACCCGGGAGCGACCCGGGTTGATTCTGCGCAGTTGGGCGCGATCCGGGATTGGGCCGCCCGGCGCGGCATGCCGATCAACCCCCGCGGGCGCATCCCGCAGGAAGTGCTGGACGCCTACCACGCCGGCGGTTGAGGATCAGGTCTCCCGGCGCCGGGGTAACACCACGCCCTCCAGGCGTTCCCAGCCGCTGACCGCGGCCTCACCCGTGGCCCAGGACGACGCGGCCACGTCCAGCACCACGCCGGCCGCAGGGTCGTAGACGCGCAGGTTCTCCGGTGGCGGATCGGTGGCCGGGCCGGGCAATGCGAGCACCACGTGCCGATCCGCCGGGCGCCCGAGATAGACCGGCACCGGGACGCCGGCCAGCAACGCGGCACGCAGCACGGTGAGCGCCGCATCCCGGCGCGCGGGCTCCACGTCGTCGAGGTCCACCCAACCGAACCGGTATCCGGTGAGGCCACTGAACCGGTTGATGAAGCGGGCCAGCGCGTTCGGCGGGGTGCCCAGGAACCGGGGCCAGGACATCGGCCCGACCACCTGCCGGCTGATCGCCGCGTGCACCGCGTTCTGCTGCGCCCGGAAGCGTTGCTCGAAGGCCCAGCCATCCGGTTCGCGGTCGGGCTCGAGATGGGTGCCGGTGGTCAACCACAGCCCGAAAGCCGGGTCGAGCAACACGCGCATCAGCACCACTGCGGTGGCCCCGGCGACGGCGGAGGCCTGCTGACGCAGTCTCAGCCGGGCACCGTCGTCGTCGGTGAAGGTGGCCGGGCCGGGAATCCCGCCGAGCACCCCGAGGTGATGGTGC
>DASQPJ010000082.1:0-4955 GCA_035644015.1 Sporichthyaceae bacterium | reverse complement strand
GGGTGGCCGGGCGGTGCACCTGTCCGCGGGGCTGACCCCGCGGGTCGGTGGCGAGGGGGAGACCGAGGCGATCGTCGCTGTCGAGCACGACCTGCAGTGGGTCGCCGATGCGCCGGCGCCGACGTTGGCCGGCGGCACGTTGGTGCTGCGACTGTCCGACGGGCGGGCGTTGGAGTTCGGCCTGCGCACCCTGCCGGGACGGGCGCACCTGCGCGGCGGTGGCTACGAGGGCTGGAACGGCTGGTTCCAGGGGCAGTGGCGCGGCGAGCAGACGGCGGAGCACGACGTGTGGGATCTGACCGATCCGACGCAGCTGTATCGCTACGCCAAAGCGGGTAGTGATCACCTCGTGGAGGTCACCCACGACGGGCAGAGCGGCTACGGGATCGTGGAGTACATGGTGCTGCCCGGCTACCACCGCTACGCCGAGGCCATGCCGCCGCGGCGGGCGACGTGAGCGATCTGCAGGACACCCTCACCGGGTGGTTGGCGACCTGGCGACCCGAGACCACCGTGGCGGTGACCGAACCGGTCCTGTTGGGCGGTGGCAGCTCCAAGCAGAACTGGGCGTTCGACGCCGTGTGGAGTCCGACCGGGGGTGGTGACCGGATCTCGCACCAGCTGATCCTGCGTCAGGATGCTGAGCAGGGCGTGGTTTCCACCTCGTTGGCGGTCGAGGCCGAGCTGATGGACGCGCTGGCCGGCACCGGGGTGCCCGTCCCGGTGGTCTACGGCGTGGACACCACCGCCGCGATCTTCGCAGTCCCCACCGTCGTGGTCGGCCGATTGTCCGGCCGGGCCGATCGCGCCGTGCTACGCGACGTCGACCCGCTCGGGTTGGGCCCCGATGGCCGGTTGGCGTTGGCCCACCAACTCGCCGACCTGCTCGCCGACATCCACGCCGTGGACGCCGCCATGCTCACCGCGGTGCTGCCCGACCCCGGGCCCGACCCGGCCGCGCACGGGCTGGCGCACTGGACCTCGGAGCTGGCCGGTGAACGGGCGCGGGGCCACGGCGGCGCCCCGGTGCTGAACGACACCCTGGCCTGGTTGGCTGCGCACCTCCCGGCGCCGCCCGGTCGTCAGGTGCTGGTGCACGGCGACTTCCGGCCGGCCAACGTGTTGGTCGAGGGCGGGCGGGTGACCGCCCTGCTGGACTGGGAACTCGCGCATCTCGGCGACCCGGTCGACGACCTCGGCTGGTACACCGGCGCCATCTACCGCCGCGAGCACTTCCTCGACGGGTGGACCGTGGAGGACCTACTCGCCCGCTACCACGAACGCACCGGGTTTGCCCCCGACCCCGCCCGGCTGCGCTTCTGGCAGGTGTTCTCCACCTTCCGGCTCACCGTGATCGCCGTGCGCGCCGTCCGCCTGCTCGCCGAGGGCTCGCCGATGGGCAAGGCAGCCCCGGTCGAGCGCCTCTACGCGTTGCTGGCGAAGGAGATCGGCTAGCGGTCGTCGTCGCCCGCGGCGGCGCGCAGCCGGGCGAGCACCTCGACGAGTTCGGCGCGGTCCTCCACGCTGGTGCCGGCCAGGCCGAACTCAAAGGCGTTTAGGGACTCGGAGGCCTGACGGACCAAGGTCCGTCCCTCTTCGGAGATCGCCACCAGGGTGGCCCGGCGGTCGGAAGGGTGCGGGCGGCGGGAGAGCAGGCCTCGCGCCTCGAGCCGGTCGGTGGCCAACGTCGCGGTGGTGGCGTGCACCAGCAATCCCTTGGCCAGCTTGGAGATCGGCCGCGTCCCGGTGCGGGACAACTGCAGCGTCATCAGCAGCATGTAGTCGGTGAGGTTGAGCTTGTGCTTCTTCAGCTCATCCTCGATCGCCACCGTCATCAGCCGGTGGAACCGCAGCACGGAGCTCATCGCGACGAACGCGTCCTCGCCCTTGCCGAGGCCCTGCTCGCGCCAGAAATGCCGCGCCCAGTCCATCGGGTCGTGCGTCTCGACGGGGTCGTGCGGGGCTGTGGCAAGGCCGTTGCGCGACTCGACCGACTGACGTGCCATCCGCTGCTCCCCGGAGAAGGATTGCTCGACTCCTAGTGTATCGCGAACTCAATTGTCTATGATACAAAAGTTTATGACTAGACCTTTTGTGGGAGGGATAAACGGATGGGTCACCTGGACGGGCAGGTCGTTGTGGTCACCGGCGCCGGTCGCGGCCTCGGCCGCGAGCACGCATTGCTGCTGGCTGCGGAGGGCGCGAGCGTCGTTGTCAATGACCTGGGCGGCTCGCACGACGGCACCGGCGCGGCCGCCGGCCCCGCCGAAGATGTCGCCGCGGAGATCCGCGCGGCCGGCGGCAAGGCCGTGGCCAACGGCGATGACGTCGCCGACGCGGCCGGCGCGGACCACATCGTGGCCACCGCGATCGAACACTTCGGTCGGCTCGACGCGATCGTGAACAACGCCGGCATCCTGCGCGACCGCGTGCTGGTCAACCTGTCCGACGACGACTGGGACCTGGTCGTCCAGGTCAGCCTGCGCGGCACGTTCCTGGTCACCCGCGCGGCCGCCCAGCACTGGCGCGAGCGCAGCAAGGCCGGCCAGACGGTGAGCGCCTCGGTGGTCAACGTGACCAGTGAGTCCGGCATTTTCGGCAACCCCGGCCAGGCGAACTACGCCGCCGCCAAGGCCGCCATCGCCTCGTTCACGCAGGTCGCCGCGAAAGAGCTGAAGCGCTACGGCGTGCGGGTCAACGCCATCGCGCCGCAGGCCCGCACCCGGATGACCGAGCTCGCCTTCGGCGACGCGCTGGCCGCGAAGGAGGGCAAGTTCGACCGCTTCGACCCGGCCAACGTCTCCCCGGTGGTGGCCTACCTGGTCTCCCCACTGTGCGAGCTGACCGGTGAGGTGTTCATCGTCGGCGGTTCTCGGGTGCAGCGGGTCAAGCCGTGGGAGAAGGACCCCGCCTGGAGGCTGGACACCGAGGGCCGGTGGTCGGTCGAGGGCCTGGCCAAGGCCGTCGCCGAGGCCGGGGTGCCCGAGGGCGCCGGCTGGACGGCCAACCCCGACAAGGCTTAGATCACCGCCATGTCGACCGTGCTGCTGGACCGCGCCGAGGGCGTGGTCACGCTGACGCTGAACCGACCGGAACGCCGCAATGGGATCACCCGCGAGTTGGTCGACGAGGCCATTGCAGCGCTGCACGCGGTGGCCGCGGATCATCGCGATCGGGTGTTGGTGCTGACCGGGGCGGCCGGTGCGTTCTGCTCGGGCATGGACCTGGCCGAGCCGTTGTCCCCGGACCCGTTGACGTTCATGCGTCGGGTCGGGGAGTTCTGCCGGGTGCTGCACGAACTGCCGATCCCGACGATCGCCAAGGTGCGCGGCGGGGCGATCGGCTTCGGCGCCAACCTCGCGCTGTGCGCGGATCTGGTGCTGGCCGCCGAGGACGCGGTGTTCGGTGAGGTGTTCGCCGCGCGGGGCATAGGGCTGGACGGTGCGGGCTCGTGGACGCTGCCCCGGCTGATCGGGCCGCAGAAGGCCAAGGAGTTGGCGTTCTTCGGGGCCAAGGTCACCGGCGCACAGGCCCACGAGCTGGGCCTGATCAATCGTGCCGTGCCCGACGCCGAACTGGACAAGCTGGTGGAGGACTGGGCCACCCGGCTGGCCGCCGGACCTCGCCGGGCCCTGTCGGTGATCAAGGCAGAGCTCAACCAGTCGTATGAGCGCTCCTTCGCCGCCGCCATCGAGGTCGAGGCGATCGCCCAGGCGCAGGCGTTCTCCTCGCCGGAGGCCAAGGAGGGCGTGCAGGCCTTCCTGCAGAAGCGCGAGCCGGACTTCCGCGCCGCTGAACAGAACTGACGATTCGTCAGATCCGCTGGCTGGGCAGGGCGCCTGCTCCCGCCGTGGCGGGGCAGGCGCCCTTGCGCCGTGCTCGGCTAGCCGGGGAGGTTGATCATGGTCGGGCTCTGCTTGGGCCCGGTGCCGCCTCCGGGTGAGGTGCTGCCCCCGCCGGGTGGGGTGCTGCCGCCACCGGGTGAGGTGCCGCCCCCGGATGGGCTGCCGCTGCCGCCGGGCGTGGTGCCGCCGGGCGCCTGGTTTGCTTGACCGCCCGCCGGCGCAGCCTTCTTGGCCTTGGCCTTGGCCTTCTTGCCCTTGGGGTGTGTCGGGTGCTTGTGCGCCACGGCGTGTGTGCCCGGCGCGGCCTCGACAGCCGAGGCGGTACCGGCCAAGGCGGGCGCTGCCAGGCAAGCCACTGCGGCCACGACGACGGTTCTATTGATCCGGTGCATGTCCACTGCTCCTCTCGTTTGCGGACACGCGGCTCTTCACCGGCCCACCGGCACGCAAAACAATTGCCCCCGGACTTAACCGACTGTTAGCGCTGCATCACCGACACCGGAGGCCGGTGGATGAATTTGCGTGAGGTCCGTCACGGGGTCGATGTCAGAGCGGGCCCATCAACTCCTGGTAGACCGCGTAGAAATGGCGGATCTTCGTCTCCTGGTAGGCCCCGAAGCTGACCCCGCTCTTGTGTTGCACCAGTGTGTGCAGGCCGCGCTGCACCGCGCCCACGTTGTACTCGTCCTGGAAGAACACCCGTGCCAGCGGGCCGAGTTCGCTCGCCTCCAGGAACGATCCGTCCACCCCGATGTGTCGCACCGGCGCCTCTGGTGGGCGCTGTCCGGAGAACGGGGAGAGGATCAGCACCTCCATGATCGAGGTCTCCGGGTCGGGCCAGTTGGGTCGGAACCGGTAGCAGGTGCGGTTGTACGAGCCCCAGGGATGGAAGTTCGGGAACGCCGTATAGAAGAAGGTGTCCACGCACTCGGAGTCCGACAGCGTTTCCGCACGCCCACCGACGGAATCGCGCATCCGGGCCCGGGTGGCGGCGGCGATCACGGTGCGGGCCCGGGCATCGTCGGGCAGCGTGGCGACCGGGGCGTCGTCCAGGCCCAGGCCCATCATCGCGTCGAAAATCTGCTGCTCGGTGGGTTGATAACCCAGGTG
>DASQPJ010000081.1:0-10362 GCA_035644015.1 Sporichthyaceae bacterium | reverse complement strand
TCGGAGATCATCGTGATGTCCGCCCGGCGCAGCGGCGCGACCAGGTACGGCTGGGCGAGGTAGTCCTCCATGCTCAGCGGCTTGGTGAAGATGGCATTCGGGTTGTGCGCCGCCCACTGGCGTTGCCCGACGGCGAGCATGCCGAACTGCTCGTCGGTGGTGCCGTAGATGGCCTTGTGCCGTTGCAATGCCAGCCCGGCCCGGCCCGCGATGTGCACCAAGCCGGCCGCCTCGGCGAAATCCACGCCGTATACCGGGGCGCCGAAGTCGACCTTGCGGCTGCGCGCGTTGGCGCCGTAGGTGAGCAGGATGGTCTCGGCCAGGCCGGCCTGGATGGCGCCCACGGCCAGGTGCAAGGAAAAGTTGCACGTGCCGTAGTCCAGGGTCTGCACGTAGGGCAGGTTGACGCCGAGCAGCTTGCCGGTCGCCACATCGCCGCCGTCGCCCTGCACCGACTTGCAGGAGATCAGACCGTCGAGGTCCGTCCGGGTCAGCCCGGCGTCGGCCAGGGCCGCGCGTGCGGCGTCCACCGCGATCTGTTCGGCGGTCAGGTCGGGCAGCTCCCCCTGCACGGTGTGGCCGATGCCGACCACGGCGACAGAACCGCCGAGACGTCGCGGCACAGCACCTCCCCGGGCGAGTGGAATGCCGGAAGGTTATGCCGCCGCCCGACCCTGGTCAACTCTCGTGTTGACGAAAATCCGAGTCGATCCCTAAGGTGGACCGGTGATTGTGGTGGTGGACGGCGCCTCCGGTCGGGTCAGCCTGGCCGACGCGGACAACCTCAAGGCGTTGAGCGTGGAGTTGCGCGACTGCGACGCCGGGTCCGCCGACCTTGGCGACCTGGGTCGTGTCGAGGGCGAACACGCCTGGTTGGACATCGCGCGGCTGCGCGCGTTGAGCCCATTGGCCGGCGACGCGGCGTGGAACGCCGGGTTCGACGCCACCATCGACTACGCGGGCAGCAAGGGCTGGACCGACGCGTCCGGCACCCATGTTCGCGCGCACCTGAGCTGACATGGCGCAGCCGACCACCCGAACCCTGGCGGCGTTCGTCTCCGATGCCCCCGCGGGCGTCGCCTCCGAGCGGGCCGCCACCGTGCTCAAGCACGCGTTGCTGGATCTGCTCGGCGTCACCGTGGCCGGTGCCCGCGAACCGGCCGGCGTCATGGCGCGCGACTACGCCCTGGCCCAGGCCGCCCGTGGCCCCGCCGCGGTACTCGGCGGCGGGTGTGATCGCCTGTCCCCCGCCCTGGCCGCCCTGGCCAACGGCACGGCCGGGCACGCCCTGGACTTCGACGACATCGGGGTGGGCGTGGGCCATGTCAGCGTGGCGATTCTCCCGGCCGCGCTGGCCGTGGCCGAACAGGTCGAGGCCGACGGTGCCGCACTGCTGGACGCCCTGGTGCTCGGCTATGAGGTCGCGCACCGGCTGACCACCATGTACCCCGACACCCGGCTCGGTCCCTACGCCGCCGGCTACCACAAGCCCGGCGTCTACGCCGCGTTCGGCGGCACCGCGGCGGTGGGCCGACTGCTCGGGCTGAGCACCGACCAACTGGCGCACGCGTTCGGCATCACCGCCTCGCAGGCCGGTGGCCTGCGGGCGAACTTCGGCACCATGACCAAGCCGCTGCACGCCGGGATCGCCAACCGGACCGCGGTGGAGGCTGCCCTGCTGGCCAGGGCCGGGTTCACCGCGAGCACCGAGATCCTCGAGCAACGCTTCGGTTGGCATGACGTGATCTGCCGCGGCGAGGGTGAGCTCGCCACGGTGTTGGACGGCCTGGGCGCGCTGTCATCAGCGGGCGGCTTCGCGATCGAGGAGGGCCTGGTGTTCAAGGCCTATCCCTGCTGCGGCGCTAATCACTACGCCATCGACGCGGTTCGCCAGGTGTTGCGCGAGCACGGCCTCACCGCGGCCGCCGTGGATTCTGTCGACGTGCAGATCGAGACCCGCAACCTGCGCGAGGTGTTGGTCTACGACTGGCCGCGGACGCCGCTGGAGGGCAAGTTCTGCTTGGCCTACAACATCGCCGCAGCCCTGGTGGACGGCGACGTCACCGTCGACACGTTCACCGAGCAGGCCCTCGACCGACTCGGCGCCGTTCGCGAGAGCGTCCGCGTGCACGCCGTGGACGACCTGCCGCAGAACGGCGCGCGGGTCACGGTGCGCACCCGCGATGGTCGCACCCTGCACCGCGAACAACTCACCCTCCGGGGCAGCCTGGCGGATCCCATGTCGTGGGAGGAGTTGGCCGCCAAGTTCCACGGCAACGTGCCGGGCGCCGAGGAGGTGCCGGGCGCCGTGGCCGCCCTGGAGAAGCAACCGGATCTGCGCCCGATCACCGAACCGCTACGGGGCTGAGCCCGCCGGGCCCAGGGCGTAGCCGCCGAGGAAGATTTCGGCCAGCGTGTGCGCGATCTCCGCCGGCGGCGTCGGGTAGCTCGGCCGGTACCAGCGATACATCCAGTTGATCATCCCGAACAGCGCCATCGCGCTGACCCCGATGGCGACGTCCGAGCGCAGTGTCCCGTCCTCCTGGCCCTCCAGCAGGATGGACCGCACCAATGCCTCGTACTGTCGCGTCTCCTCGATGACCTCGACGGCCCATTGGCTGTCCTGCCGGGCGATGCGCCCCAGGTCCTCGACGTAGACGTTCATGTGCGGGTAGTTCTCCGCGTAGGACAGCACCATCGACTCGATCAGCGCCCGGATCTTCGCCGGAGTGGACTGCGTACTGCCCTTGATGTGCCGGGCGGCAATCATGTCCCGCTCCAGGGCCTCGCGGACAATCTCCTGCAGCAGTTCTTCCTTGCTGCCGATGTAGTAGTAGATGGAGGCCCGCTCCGTGCCCAGCGACTCGGCCACGTCGCGCAATGTTGCCTCGTGCCCCCGCTCCCGGAAGACATTGGCCGCGACCTGAATGATCTCCTGACGGCGCGCCAGGTAGGCGACCCCGCCCTCCTCCATGGCCGCGCGCCGGCGGGCCTCGATGCCACTGCCGGCCACGGTAGCGAGCGTCGCATCCGCGCGCTGCCGGGGCGGACGTCCCCGTCGCGGCTGCGTCATCGGGCCGGGAAGAACAGCGCAGAGGCGTTGCCGGAGAGGAACTTCTCGTGGCGTTCGCTGTCCCGGAACGGCATGGCGGCAAGCTCCGCGGCACACCGGGAGTGGGTGAGCAACGGGAAGTCGCTGGCGAACATCACGCGATCCGCTCCTCGGGTGTTGGCGTACTGCAGAACCTGTGTGGGCACGTGTTTGGGCGCGATGGCCGAGGTCATGTAGTGCACGTTCGGCCACTTGATCATCAGCTTCACGCAGAGATCGACCCACGGCTCGCCGCCGTGCTGCAGCACGACGGTCAACTCCGGGAAGAACGCGCACACGTCGTCCACGGGCAACGGGTCCTGGTACTTGCTGGGCACCTGTGGACCGGGGAACCCGACGTTGAGCCCGACCGGCACGCCCACCTCGGTGCACTTGGCGTAGACCGGGTAGTAGGCCGGGTCGTTGTAGTACAGCTGGGTCTGCAGGCCGAGCATCCGGATCAACGTGTAGCCGTCCTGCCGGACGAGTTCCTCGACGAGGCGCACCGCGGCCATGCCCTCACGCGGGTCGACCACGTGGGACAGCGCGAAGCGTTCGGGAAACTTGTCCCGCGCCTCAATGCACCACTCCCGGTCACCCGGCGCGCTGTAGCCGGAGCAGAGCACCCCACGGGACACCCCGGCCGCGTCCATCTGGTCGAGCAGTTCGGACAGGCTGGTGCCGCGTTCCAACCGCTCCTGCAGACCGGGGAACAAATAAGCGACGTCGCCCGCGACCGGACCACCCAGGTTCGGGTTGATCCACGCGTCGACGATGTCCATGGCTCCCCGAGCGTAGCCGAATTCCGGGCCGCGATCAACGCCGCTGTTGAGATCTTTCAACACAGGAGTTGACAACAAATGCCGAGCGCGGCAACCTCATCCTGAGCAACCGGAAAGGGTTGCCGACGCCGGAGGGTTGCCAATGAAGTTTCACCTGATCCAGCCGGGCATGATCGGCCGTCGGACCGAGATCCAGCAGGGCATGGCGGGCCAGAACAACGTGCTGTACCAGCGGTATCTCGAGGAGATCCGCGGCTACATCAAACTGGCCGACGAACTCGGTTATGCCAGCTATGGGCACAACGAGCACCACCTGCAGATCGAGGGCTTCGAGATCACCAACCACCCGGGCATGTTCAGCTTGTTCGTGGGTTTGCACTCGAAGCGGATGCGGGTCTCGACGTTGGGCTACGTGCTCACCACGCACAACCCCGTCCGGGCCGCGGAAGAAATCGCGACGCTCGACCACATGCTGCAGGGCCGCCTGAACGTCGGCTTCACCCGCGGCTACCAGTCGCGCTGGGTCGGCTCGTACGCCACCGTGCACGGTGCGAACGCGACCACCCCCGAGCTCGCGAAGTCGCGCGACGACGTCGACACGATGAACCGCGAAATCTTCGAAGAATGCGTCGGCATCGTGAAGAAGGCCTGGCTGAACTCGACGTTCAGCCACAAGGGCAAGTACTGGCAGTTCCCGCCGGAAAGCGGTCTGACCGGTCACCCTGCCTACGAGAAATACGGCGCGGGCATGGGTCCGGACGGCATGGTTGCGGAGATCGGTATCGCCCCGAGGTGCTACCAGGACCCGCACCCTCCCCTGTACGGCGCGTTCGCGCACAGCATGCGCACCATCGACATGTGGGCCCGCGAGGGTGGCAAGCCGATCGTGATGGCCAATCAGATGGAGTTCTGCGAGGCGCTCTGGAGCCGGTACATCAAGACCGCCGAAGAGGCCGGCCGCGAGGTCAAGCGTGAGGATGCGGCCGCCTGGGGTGGCGTGCTCATGCTGGGCAACAACCCGGACCGGCTGCAGGAGATCAAGGCCGAGCACGACTGGTACTGGAACGAGTTCTTCCTGCCGTTCGGCCAGGGCTACGCGAACTGCCTGATCGGCAACGCCGACCAGATCTCCTACGCCATCGAGAATGCACACTCCCGGCTCGGGTTCAACGAGATGTGGCTGCAGTTCGGCCAGGGCCACCTCGACCCGGAGGAGAACGAGGAAGAGCTCAACATGTTCATCGAGAAGGTCGCGCCGCGCTTCTCCACCAAGGACGCCGACGGCACCTGGGTGTGACCGAGCTCGACACCCGCGGTGTGGCCACCGTCGTCCTGGATGACCCGGCCACCCGCAATGCGCTCGGCCTGGCGGCCCTGCGCGATCTGGACGACACCCTGACCGGCCTTGCTGAGGACCCCGCCCTGCGCGCGGTGGTCCTCACCGGGGCCGGTTCGGTGTTCAGCTCCGGCGCGCACCGCACCGAGATCGGCGATGCGGACACCCTCGCGCTGACCGCCCGACTGCTCGAGCGCCTGCTCGTCCGGGTGGCCACGCTGCCGGTCCCGGTGGTGGCCCGGGTCAACGGAGCCGCGTTCGGCGCCGGGCTGGCGCTGGCCGTCGCCGCCGATCTGTCCGTGGCCGTGGACGACGCCACCTTCGCCCTGCCCGAGGTGCGCTTCGGCCTGGTCGCCGGGCCCGCGCTGGCAGTGTGCCGACCCCGGCTGGGCCAGGCCGCGCTGCTCGACCTGTTCCTCACCGGCCGCCGCTTCGACGCCGTCGAGGCCGTCGGCCTGGGCCTGGTCAGCCGGGCAGTGCCGGCGGCCGAGCTGGACCCCACCGTCTCCTCGGTGCTGGCCGACCTACTCAGCGGCGAGGCGGCCGCCCTGGCCGCCACCAAGCGCGCGATCCGCGGAGGCGTTGCACCGCTACGCGGGTGACCCGGTGATAACTTCTTCGCCCATGGCGAGCTCCGGTATCGAAGCACGACGTAAGGCCGCGCTCGAGGTCGGCAGCGCCGCCTATTTGGACCGGCGCGCGGAATTGATCAAAGCCGCCGCGAATGTCTTCCGGGAACGCGGCCACGAGACCACGTTGCGCGATGTCGCGGACGCGCTGGGCACCGAACGCGCCTCGCTGTATTACTACATCGGCAGCCGCGAGGAACTGCTCCAGGCGATTGTCAGCGAGGCCCTGGATCGGGATTTGGCCGCGGCCCGCACCATCAAGCGCAGCAAGAAGTCAACGCCGGAGAAGATCCGCGCGTTGATCTCCTCGATGGTGCTGGGTTACGCCGAGTACTACCCGCACATGAACGTCTACATCGAGCAGATCGGCCGCATCGCCCGGCAGGAGAGCGCGTGGGCGACCGAGGTCATCGAGGAGACCCGCAAGTACGAGGAACTGGTGCTGGGCATCCTGCGCCAGGGCCAGAAAGAGGGGTCGTTGCGCGACGACCTCCCGGTCAACGTGGTCTCCATGGCGCTGTTCGGCACCATCAACTGGATGTACCGCTGGTACCGGCCCAGTTACCCGGAAACCCCCGAGGAGATCGCCCGCACGATGGCGGAGATCTTCCTCGGGGGCTTCGCAGTCAAGCCATAAGTCCTAGAGGATGCAGGAGGGCTTCAGGCCCTTCGGGGCGGCGAAGGTGCCGTCCGGACTGAACTGGATACCGAAGTAGCAGGGGTTCTCCGCCTGCGGCCCGACCGCCTTGTACGAGGTCGCCGGGATCAGCCCGCCGAGCGTCTCGTTGGAGATGTTGCCGGTGGCCTTGAGGATGTCGTCCTTGGTCAGCGGCTTGCCCTGCGCCGCGGCGCCCATCGAGTCCACCACCCGGGCCAGCATCATGCCCGCGCTCCACACCAGGGAGGCGGAGGTGTCGATCGCGCCGTTCGGGGCGTACTTCTTCATCGCGTCGTGGAACTGCGCCAGCGCCGGGGTGCTGTCCAGCAGATACGGGAAGGTCGGCGAGGACAGGAACGCACCGGACTTGCGGATGTTCAGGTCGGACGGATCGAAGCTGCCCTGCAACGCGATCAACGGCAGGGTCGGGAAGTAGTTGAGCTTGGCGCAGGACTTGGCCGCCCGCTGCAGGCCGGCCCGGTCCAGCCCCCAGGCGATGGTGTCCGCCCCGGCGTTCTTCGCGTTCTCACACTGCGCGGTGTAGTCCGGCTGGGTGATGGACACCGCGCCGCTGTACACCACGTCCATGCCGAACTTCTTCGCGAAGCCGTCCTTGATGATGGTGTTGTTGAAGTTCGACCCGCACGGCGAGGCCTCGACGCAGTACAGCACCGCGATCTTCTTCTTGCCGATCTCCGAGGCCTGCTTCACCGAGCCCGCGATCGCCGCGCGCGAGGTGCCGCCCACCGGATACATGTAGGCGTTGGAAAGCCATTCCGGCGCGGCCTGGTCGCCACCGATCGCGGCGATCTTCTCCTTGTTCAATCCGGCCTGGAAGCCGGCGATGTCCAGGGGCACGAACGCGGCGAAGATGGCGACCGCGCCCTCCTTCTCCACCAAACGCTCGACGCCGGCCTGGGACAGCGCCGGGTTGGACTGGTCGTCGACCTGCACGAAGCGGATCGGGTGGCAGCCCAGGCCGCCGTGGGCGTTCATGTAGTCCACCCAGACGTACGCGGTCTTGGTGGCACCGGCAAAGTTCGCGCCGACCAGGCCGCTGAACGTGCCGACCTGACCGATCGTCACCGGCGGACCGGACGTGGTGCAGACCGGCAGGGCCTCGGACTTGGTGGAGGCACCACCGCTGCTCTTCGTGGACGACGACGAGGTGCTCGCCGACGTGGTGCTCTTCGATGACGAGGACACGCTCTTGCCGCTCGACGTCTTCGGCGTGGTCGCCTTCGCGTCGGTCTTCGTGGCGCTCGCCCCAGCCGTCTTCACGGCGGCAGCCGGTGCCACCGCGGCCGGGCCGGCAGCAGCGGGCGCGGCAGCGTCCGGCGCGGACGGGGAAGCCGCCGGCGCGGCTGGGTCACTCGAACTCACCGCCTGGTCGGTGGTCGATCCGCACCCGGCCATGACCAGCGCGGACACGGCCGCGATGGCGGCCAGCCGCCAGCCGGCACGAGGAGAATTAGACAACAGCATGCGAACGAACCTCCTGAGTACGGGAGCCGGCGGCCGGCGAGGGCAGTTCTTCCAACCGGCGGACGAAGCGAGCGGGCGGCAGGTGACCCTGCGGGCCCCACATCCGCCGGAGTCGGTCGAACAGCATCGCGGCGCCGCCCTCGGACAGAACCGCCGTGGCGATCGCGACAACCCCGAAGCCCAACTGCAGCCACAACGTGGCGTTCGGATTGTTGATGTACACCGGAACCACGACGCTGAGCAGCGGCGCGATCACCGACGCCGTGACCGTGGAACTTCCGGAGATCACGAAAACGGACAGGATCACCAACGACAGCACGTAGGAGTAGGAGTCCTGCGTGATGCCGCCGAACACCGAGGCGTTCAACGCCCCGGACACCGCGGCCATCGCCGCGGACAGGCAGAAGACCAACACCAGGGTCACGTTCGCGGACAGGCCCGCGGTGGTCAGTCCCATCGGGCTGTCCGCCAGACCCCGCAGCAACCGGCCCAACCGGGCCCGCTCGACGAGCAGCACCAGCACGATGCCCGCCACCGCGAACATCATCAGCAGGAAGTAGTAGCGCCGGTCGGATTCGAAGGCGTGTGGCCGACCGGTGTGCAGGCCGACGCGGCTGCCGAAGAAGTAGTGCTTGCCGTAGAAGTAGTTCGCCAGCAGCACCCCGAAGCCGAGGGTGGCCAGGGCGAGATACAGCCCGGACAGCCGAATGGCCGGGATGGCGATAAACGCGCCCACCGGGATGGCGACCAGACCGGCGATGACAATGGCCAACAGCCACGGCACGCCCTTGCCCAGCATGTGTCCGAAGGTGGCCGCGCCGACCGCGAAGAAACCCATCTGGCACAGGGAAATCTGGCCCGAGGTGCGCACCAGCAGACCCAGTGACAGGAACAGCAGCACCTGGCTCATCGCCACGTTCCAGGTGGCCAACTTCTCCGCGACCACGAACGGCACGATGCAGGCACCGACGGCCAGCGCGACCACGCCGGACAGCCGGACCAGCGGCGGCAGCGGTGCGCGCACGGTACGCCGCGGCTTGGTCACCTGGCCGAGTTCGACAAGTTTGCGCCGTGGGATGAGCAGCAGCAGCGCGAACAGCACCAGGAACGGCATGTTGGTGTCCAGGCCCTGCAACGCGGTGTGCGCGCTGGCTTCCTTGCTCACCACCGCCTGCAGCAGGCCGACGATGATGCCGCCCGCGAAGCTCAACGGCAGGTTGGTGAACGCCCCGATCGCGGCCGCGCCGAGTGACTGCACCACCAGCAGGGACAGCAGGATCGCGTCCAACTGCTGCTGGGTGGAAGCGAGCAACACCCCGGACACGGCGGCGAACGTGCAACCGATCATCCAGGAGATGCGGCGCACCTTGGTCGGGGAAATGCCGGTGGTGTCAAGCAATTCGGGGTTGTCCACCACCGCGCGCATGGACCGGCCGGTGCGGGAGCTACGGAAGAACAGGTACAGCCCGGCCGCCGACGCAATGCCGAACACCGTGACGATCACGTTCTCCCAAGCCACCTGGACCCCGGTGATGGTGAACGCCTGCTTCTCCGACAGCGCGGGTTGGAAGGTGAGCGCGACCGTGCCGTAGATCAGCTGGACGATCGCCTGCACGGCGAGTATCAACCCGACGGTGGCCACCACCTTGTACGCGGTGGACACCGCGGCCAACCGACGGGCCACCGGTTCGATCAGGGCGCCGACCACCACGCCGAACAACAGGATCGCGACCACGCCGGCCAACCACGCCGGCCAGTGCTCTTTCTGCCGCAATTGGTAGAAGATCACGGCCGAGCCCACGCCGATCGAACCGTGGCCCAGGTTGAACACGCCGGTGGTCTTGTAGGTGAGCACCAGGCCCATCGCGGACAGGCCGTAAACGGTGCCGACGGTGATTCCGATGATCAGGAAGGGCACGTAGGAACTCACGGGGCACACATCCGGCACTTGTCCAGCACCACGGTGGCGCCATCGGTGGGGCGGACGGACTTGCCGGTGACCAGCAGGCAGTCCGGCCGGTGATACAGCGTCAGACCGTCCACCATGACCAGCGGCCAGGCATCGGGTTCGGCTCGTTCGGCGTGCACCGCCGAGGCCGTGGCGGTCAGGTGGGTGCGGGCCACTCCGGCCAACGCGTGCTGCAACCGGCGCACGTTGGTGAGCCCGACGCGGAACCAGCCGGCGATCGACGCGGTGGAGATCACCAGCGCCATAATCGCCACGGCCAGCCAGCCCTGCTGGTCTCCCCAGTGCGAGGTATTGCGGCACCCGATCCACCCGATCAGCAGGCCGATCGGGCCCAGGCCGACCCCGGTCAACCAGATCGTCGCCTCACGGCGCTGCCACGGCCCGGTCACGTCGGGGAGTCCTCGCGGCGCCG
>DASQPJ010000080.1:0-5597 GCA_035644015.1 Sporichthyaceae bacterium | reverse complement strand
CGGGGCTGCTTCGTCTACAGCTGGGACGAGTTCGCAACCATGTGGGTCGGAATATTCCGGTACCTGCTCCGCGAGCCCCGCCAGCCCAGCGGGCGTGGGCCCGTGGTCGCCAGTGTGACGGCGGGCCATCCGTCACACGGCACCGCGGCCTTTGGGCGCATCTTCGCCGGCCCGCACCTCGACGTGCGCAGATTGCCGGTCACCATGCCGCTACCCGAACTGGTGGACGGGCTCAACGAGTGCGAGCCGGAGATCCTCTTTGGTTACCCATCCGCCCTGCACCAGCTGACGCACGAGGCCGAGCGCGGACGGCTGCGGATCCAACCACGCCGGATCATCGTCACCGCCGAGGCACTGCTGCCGGAAACGCGAGCGGTGATCGAGCAGACGTGGGGTGTCAGCGTCGGCAGTCTCTACGGGACATCCGAGGCCGGACCGACCGGGATTCCGTGCGACCTGGGGCAGACGCACATGTCGGAGGACCTGGTGATCCTCGAGCCGGTCGATGCCGCCGGCCGTCCGGTTCCGGACGGATCAACCTCCGCCACGGTGTACCTGACCAATCTCTACAACCGAACCCTCCCCATGCTCCGCCTTGAGGTCACCGACGAGGTCACGGTGCTTCCCGGGCGTTGCCCGTGCGGTTCCGCGCACCGCATGATCGCCGACATCGCCGGCCGGCTCGACGACTACTTTCACTACGGGGCGGTTTCCGTCCATCCGCACGTCTTTCGTCATGCGCTCGGTTCCCGGGCGCCGATCGTCGAATACCAGGTCCGGCAGGTGCCGGCGGGCGCGGACATCGACGTCCGCTGCGTCGCTCCGTTGGACCTGGTGTCGTTGACCGACGAGATCGTCCGGGCCCTCCGGAGCCTTGGGCTGGGGGATCCGCTGGTGACCATTCGCCCCGTCGACGGCCTGGACCGCGGTGTGGGCGGCAAGCTCAAGCGGTTCATCCCGCTGGTCCCAGCGAGTTGCCTCTCGTGAGACTCGATCTGACGCACCGCCATACCCGCTGGTAACCCCCGCCTGGGTGCAGACTCGGCTGAACATTTCGCCGAGCAGGCGGAGGTAGCCGTGCGCCGCGCGCTGAAGTTCCTGCTGTTGGTGCCCATCGTGGGTGCCCTGCTCCCGTGGACCTACAACCGCACTGACCCGCGGTTGTTCGACATCCCGTTCTTCTACTGGTTCCAGTTGATGTGGCTGCCGGTCGGGGTGGCGGTCACCGCGCTGGTGGTGGGGGGGTCGGAGGAGTGACCCATCGCGGCGTGAACACCGTTGAGCTCACGGTGTTCCTCATCATCTTCGGCGCGGTCACCATCCTGGGCTTCCTGGCGGCGCGGTGGCGGCGCGCGGAGAACCTGGACCACCTCGACGAGTGGGGCCTGGGCGGGCGCAACTTCGGCCCGGTCATCACCTGGTTCCTGATCGGCGGCGACCTGTACACCGCGTACACGTTCGTCGCGGTGCCCGCGCTGCTCTACGGCGCCGGGGCGCTGGGCTTCTTCGCGGTGCCCTACACCGTCGTGGTCTACCCGATGGTGTTGTTCGTCGCCCTGCGGCTGTGGTCGGTGGCCCGGGCCCGTGGGTACGTCACCGTGGCCGACTTCGTCGCGGCCCGGCACGGTTCGCCGGGACTGGGTCTAGCCATCGCGCTGACCGGGATCGTGGCCACCATGCCGTACATCGCGCTGCAGTTGATCGGCATCGAGGCAGTGCTCAAGACCATGGGCATCGGCACCCAACGATTCATGGGCACCGACGACTGGCCGGTGATCATCGCGTTCCTGATCCTGGCCGTCTACACCTACCGGTCCGGGTTGCGCGCGCCCGCCCTGATCGCGTTCGTCAAGGACGCGCTGATCTACATCGTGGTGATCACCGCGGTGATCGCGATCCCGATCAAGCTCGGCGGCTTCGACCACATCTTCGCCGCGGCACACGACAAGTTCGCGGCCACGCCAAACCCCAACGACGGCCTGACCCTGCCCCATGCCAACCTGACCGGCTATTCCACCTTGGCGCTGGGCTCGGCGATGGCGCTGTTCCTCTACCCGCACTCGGTGACCGGTCTGCTCGCCGCGCGCAGCCGCGGCACGATCAAGCGCAACATGACCGCGCTGCCCGCGTACTCGCTGATGCTGGGTCTGCTGGCCCTGCTCGGCTACATGGCGATCGCGGCCGGGGTGAAACCGATCGTCACCGGCGGCAAGCCGGACCCCAACACGATCGTGCCGCAGCTATTCGACTCCCAGTTCCCGGAGTGGTTCGCCGGGGTGGCCTTCGCCGCGATCGCCATCGGCGCGCTGGTGCCTGCCGCGATCATGTCCATCGCCGCGGCGAATCTGTTCAGTCGCAACGTGTGGACCGCCTACCTGCGCCCGCAGGCCTCGCACGCCGAACAGGCCAAGGTGGCCCGTCTCGCCTCGCTCGTGGTCAAGGCCGGTGCGGTGGCGGTGATCCTGGTGCTCGAACCACAGTTCTCCATCGACCTGCAGTTGATCGGCGGGGTGATCATCCTGCAGACCCTGCCCTCGGTGGTACTGGGCCTGTGGACCTGCTGGTTCCACCGCTGGGCGCTGCTGCTCGGCTGGGCTGCCGGCCTGACCGCCGGGTTGGCGATGCTCTACGTCACGCCGAACCCGGCCAACCACAAACACCACTTCGGTGGCTCGCTCTATGCGCTGAGCAAGCTGGGCTTCGACACCAAGAACACGATCTACCCCGGCCTGCTGGCGCTCGGCGTGAACCTGCTGGTGGCGGTCGTGCTGACCCCGGTGCTACGCGGGATGCGCGTCGCGGCCGGGGTGGACGCAACCCTGGCATCGGACTACGGTCCGGCGCCGGTCCGCATCTGATTGCCGGCCACCACGGCGCGCATCCCCAGTGGTGAGCATGTGACGTGTTAGAAAAAGTGTGACAGAAGGGGCTGCCGAGCATTAGAGGGGCAGCCGAGCTACCGTCACACTGGGGGACGTCGAGATGTCGGGTCAGCACGCCAAGACGAAGCAGGCCACCGACCGCCGCGACCTGCGCCGCACGATGGCGCTGGGTGCGGCCGTGGTCGCAGTGACCGCCCTGGCCACCGCCGGCGTGGCCGGTGCCGACGGCGCGGCGGCCGCAGCCGACCCGTCCATGACCTATGCGGTCTACGACATCGGCCCGGATGGCGCCACCCCGGTGCCCACCGACGGCCCGACCGGCGACCCCAGCGCTGCGCCGAGCACTGACCCCTCGGCCGCGCCGACGGTGTCTGCCGAGCCCACCGCGGCCACCCCGGCGCTGCGCATTGCGCTGGCCTACCAGCGTCGCAACCGGGACCTACTGCTCACCATCACCTTCGACGGCGCCGTGTACAACCCCTACGGCCTCAACGACAACACGCTGGTCGCGTACCCGACCCCAGCCGGCCGCAACATCGGCATGGGCGAGGAGCTGACTTGGGGCGACGGCACCGAGTACACCGTCTCCGGCGGCCCGCAGCGCTGCGCGAACCCCGGCGAGCAGAACGTCCTGCACCAGGTGAAGGACAGCTACCAGCTACACAAGAAGTACAAGAAGTCCGGCGAGTACACCCTCGGCTACACCTACTTCGCCTGCGGCCTGACCGGAGGAAAAATCAGTGGCTCGCTGACCATCAAAGTCCCCTAGCCGCTAATCCTCTTCGTAGCGGGCGGCGAACCACGTGCCCCAGCGTCGTTCCAGGTCGGCGAAGTCGTCGTCGCCGAGGCCATAGGTGGTCAGGATCATGGTGGCCAGGCCGAACGGCTCGTCGGAGGACGCCGGGTGGGTCAGGATCAGCAGCCCCTCGCCCCAGCCGTCCACGGTGACCCCCAGCTGGAGGCCGGTGCGGAACCAGACCTCGCCCTCCAGGTGGTCCCCCGGCCCGACATCCGCGACGTAGGGCTCCCCGGCCGGGGTGCGCGCGGCGTTGAACAGGCCCAGGACGTCCGCGATCGGCGTGGGCACCGCCGAGCGCGCGGCGCCGGCCCGGAAGATCGTGCGGCGACGACGTTGCAGCTGGCGCGCGAGCACGAAGCGCAGCTGCTGCAGGAAGCTGATCCAACCCTCTTCGATGTCGTCGTACTGGCGCGCCCAGTCGATGCCGGTGTCCACCTTCTCGACCGGCGCTTTCCGGGAGACGTGCAGCAGCGTGTGGCCGTCCTGCGGGCGCAGCGCGAACAGGTGACCGCCGATGTGCAGGGTGTGCTGCTCCTGGTCGACGACCACACCGTCGACGTAGAGCGCCTTGATCTCCTCGTCCAGGCCCTCGAAGTCCCACCCATGCCAGCGCCGGATCAGCTCGGGGTCGCGGAAGGCGAGCCAGACCGCCTCCACCGGGCGGGGCAGCAGCATCTCGAAACTGGGGTCGGGCATCGGGGTCGCGGTCACCGGCTTAACCTACGGAGCGTGAACGACATCGCCGGTGCCCGGGTGTTCTGCGACCGTTGCGGTGACGAGGTCGCGGTCGGCGACCACACCGCCTGTCGGGCGGCGCGCGAACTCGAGCCGCCCCGCTATTGCCCGCAGTGCCGACGGCGTATGCAGGTGCAGGTCACCCCGCGGGAGTGGACCGCGCGCTGCTCGGTTCACGGCGAGATCGACTGAAGCACCACCAGCAGGTCCTCGGCCTGCACCTGATCGCCGGCGCCCACCGCCACCGACGCCACCGTGGCGGCCACCGGCGCGAGCACCGGGATCTCCATCTTCATCGACTCCAACACCACCAGCGGCGTCCCCACCGCCACCGCCTCGCCCACCCCGACCAGCACCTCGGCCACTGTGCCGACCAGCTCCGCGCACACCCGCCACGAGGTCACGGTTCGGACCCTCCCGGTAGGTCGGCCGCGTCGTAACGCGGCTGCGGCGCATCGCGTTGGGACACTAGCCCCATGGGACTGGTGTTGCTGGTGATACTGGTGGCGTTGCCACTCGGCGCCCTGCTCGGCGAGCGCGGCGGGCGCATCCTCGGGCACCGGCTGAACTCCCCCTGGCTGCTGATTGCTGCCTTCGCGGCCCAACTCGCCGAGCCGCTGTCCGATCACCGGATCTCCTACCCGACCCTGATGCTGGTCTCGGCCGTGCTGATGATCCAGTTCGCCCTGCGCAACCGCCGGGTGGCCGGCATCCCGCTGGCCGCCCTCGGCCTACTGCTCAACACCGTCGTGGTGGTCGGCAACGGCGCCATGCCGGTGGAGGAACACGCGGTCGTGCGGGCCGGGCTGCCCGCCCAAACCCTGGCGGCGGCCTCCGACGCCCGTCACGAACCGGCCGACGCGCAGACGAAACTGCGGGCGCTCGGCGATCGCATCGCGGTGCCCATCCCCGGCCACCGGGAGATCGACAGCCTGGGCGACCTGGCACTGGCCGCCGGTGCCGGCTTGTTCTCCTTCGAGCTGACCTATCGCCGTCGTCGGGTGTTCGACCCCACCCTGTCGTTGCGCCTGCTGCGGGCATGATGGAGCGGTGAGTGGACGCGCGCTGCTGATCTACGAGGGTGACTGCGGGTTCTGCAACCGGTGTGCCCGGTTCATCTCCCGCCGCCTGCCCAGCCGCGCCGAGCTCAAGCCATGGCAGCGGGTGGACCTGGACGCCTA
>DASQPJ010000079.1:0-5570 GCA_035644015.1 Sporichthyaceae bacterium | reverse complement strand
GCGCCGCTCCTGATCGCGCCCACTCATCGGGCTTCGCTAGTCCTCCGCCGAGTACCGCGGGAACGCCAGGTCACCGGCGTAACGCGCGGCGTCGCCGAGGGCTTCCTCGATGCGCAGCAACTGGTTGTACTTGGCCACCCGCTCCGAGCGGGCCGGGGCGCCGGTCTTGATCTGCCCGCAGTCGGTGGCCACCGCGAGGTCGGCGATCGTAGTGTCCTCGGTCTCCCCCGACCGATGGCTCATCATCGCCCGGTAGCCGCTGCGATGCGCGAGGCTGACCGCGTCCAGCGTCTCGGTCAGCGTGCCGATCTGATTCACCTTCACCAGCAGGGCGTTCGCGGTGTTCTCCGCGATGCCCCGGGCCAGCCGGGCCGGGTTGGTCACGAACAGGTCGTCGCCGACGAGTTGCACCCGGTGTCCCACGCGGTCGGTGAGCGCCTTCCAGCCGGCCCAGTCCTGCTCGTCCAGCGGGTCCTCGATGGACACCAGTGGGTAGGCGTCGAGCAGGTCGGCGTAGTAGTCGGCCATCTGCTCGGCGGAGCACTTGCGGCCCTCGAAGCTGTACACCCCGTCGGTGCAGAACTCGGTGGCGGCCACGTCCAGGGCCATCACCACATCCCGGCCGACGGTGAACCCGGCCTGCCCGATGGCCCGCGCGATCAGGTCCAGCGCGTCCCGGTTGCTGGGCAGGTCCGGGGCGAACCCGCCCTCGTCGCCCAGCCCGGTGGCCAGCCCCTGGCTCTTCAACACCGACTTCAGCGCGTGGTAGACCTCCGCACCCCAGCGCAGGGCCTCGGAGAAGGTGTCCGCGCCGATCGGCGCGATCATGAACTCCTGGATGTCCACCGCGGTGTCCGCGTGCGCGCCGCCGTTGAGGATGTTCATCATGGGCACCGGCAGCAGGTGTGCGGACGGCCCGCCGATGTAGCGGAACAGCGGCAACCCGGCGCTGGCCGCGGCGGCCCGGGCCACCGCCAGACTCACCCCGAGGATGGCGTTGGCGCCGAGGCGGGACTTGTCCGGCGTGCCGTCCAGGTCGATCAGGACCTGGTCGATGATGCGTTGCTCGTCGGCGGCGTAGCCGAGCAGTTCGGCGAGGATCTCGGAGTTGACCGCCTCGACCGCACCCTCAACGCCTTTGCCGTTGTACCGGCCGACGTCGCCGTCGCGACGCTCCACGGCCTCGAAGGCGCCGGTGGAGGCACCCGAGGGCACCGCTGCCCGCCCGATGGTGCCGTCATCCAGCTCGACCTCGACCTCAACGGTCGGGTTGCCCCGGGAGTCGAGGATCTCGCGGGCGCCGATGTCGTCGATCGTGGGCACCAGAGACTCCCTCGCGGCGGTGAACGGTGCAGCACCGGCCACCTTACCGACGTCGGGGTCAGACTCCGAGCAGGCGGCGCAGGTGGCGGGGCGGCGGGGAGCCCTGCGAGAGCACCCGGTCGTGCAACTGCCGGGTGGACGACTCCGGATGGGCCGCGCTCACCTCGGCGACCAGGTCCCGCACCCCGATGTAACCCACGAAATAGGTGGACAGCTGGGTGGAGGTGAGCAGCGAGCGGCGCCACTTGCCGACCGCCTCGCCTTCCTCCTGGTGGCCGCGCTCGATCATCAGCTTCATCGCCTCGTCGCGGGACATGCCCCGGGTGTGCACCCGCACGTCGAGAATCGCGTTGATGGTCATCCGCAGCTGCATCTTCAGCTGCTGCATCTTCACCGCGTCCCCGCCGAAACCATGACGGGTCATCAGTTCCTCGGAGAACACGGCCCAGCCCTCGACGAACGGGCCGGACCAGAACGCCGCGCGCACCCCGCTGCCCGGCGGCTGGCGCCGATCGTGCCCGAGCTGCAGCACGTGTCCGGGCATCGCCTCGTGGATGGTCAGGTTGCGCACCATGTGCACGTTGTACTCGCGGAAGAACGAGGTGCGCCGTTCCGCCGACCAGTCCGCCGGGGTCGGCGAGATCGCGTAGAAGGTGGGCAACGGTGCGGTCTCCAGCGGCCCCGGCGGGTCGCAGTAGGCCACCGCCACACCCCGGTGAATCTCCGGCATCACCACGATCTGCACCGGGTCGTCGAAGACGGTGACCAGGTCATGCTCGACCACGAACGCCATCGTCTCGTCCAGCGTGGTCGCCGCGAGTTCCACGATGGACTCATCATCCGGGGCATCCGCGGCCAGGCCGTCGAGCACGTCACGGACCTGAGCGGGGTGCGGCGGGGCGCCGGCGATCCGGCTGGCCACCTCCGCGATCTCGTCGGTGATCCGGGCCAGTTCGTCGTTGGCCCGGTACAGCACCAGGTCCGGGGAGTCATCGGTGTCCAGGGTCAACCGCAGGCGCTTGCCGAACAGCTCCGGGCCGAGGCGGGGGTCGCCGTGCGCGTCGTCCAACCGTTGTTGCAGCCAGCCGATGTGCTCGTCCAGCGCGGTGCCCGCCGCCGCCAGCGCGGGCTCCACCGTGGCGCGGACCGCGTCCGCCCCGTTCCCGGTCAACCGACGCAGCGCCCGCTCCACCTCGGTGGCCAGCAGGGTGCGGGTGCCGGTGAACTGCCCGATCGCGGTCTGCACGTGCACCTCGGGCATGTCGCCGAGGTCCGCACGCGCCGTGGCCAGCGCGGCCGGGATCTGCGCCAGCCGACCGCCGAGCGCGCGCAGGCGTTCGGGCAGCGGGGCGAAGTCTCGGGCCAACAGCAGGTGGATCGCGGTGCCGGGGTTGGCCGCCAGCGGGTTCCACTCGTACTCGCGAAGCTCGGACAGCTCGAAGCACCGGGCACTGAGCCGGTGGCGCAGGATCTCGTGGTCCACCTGGTCGGCCAGGTCCAGCGCGCCGGCGTCCACCGCGTCCAACTCGGCGATCCGCCGTTGCCACCGGGCGAGCTCGGCCTCGCGGGCGGCGGGACCGCTGTCCCCCAACCGATGGTCGTGGCGGTGCTCACCCAGCCCGGTCGCGGTGACCGGATAGGTGGCCAAGTAGTCGTCCAGGGTGTCCCGAGCAAGGGTCGCGAAGGTCTCCCGCTGGCTCATCTGCGCCGCGCGACCACCCGGTAGAGCACCGGGTCCTCGTCCTTGTACGGGGACAGGCCCTGGCTCTCCAGCTCGTAGTTCACCTCGAAGCCGTACTTCTCGCTCAGCGCGACGCCGAACGCCGGGCCGTCCTGGAAGCGGCGGTAGTGCTTGGTGTGCACCTTCATCAGCGCGGCGTCGGCGGTGGTGCGGAACTCCGCGGCGATCAGGTCCCCGGGGCGGGCCACCTCGTTGATGGTGGCCATCAGCGTGTCCTGCACCTCCTCCGGGATCGAGTGCAGGAAGAAGCGCGCGTAGAACAGGGTCGCAGCGTCACCGGCCCGCCCGAGGGCCTCGTTCAGCACCCCGCGCAGGTTGTCCGCCTCGGCCACGTCGCAGGCCGCGAACTGCACCCGGTCGCCCATGCCCATGTCGTGGGCCTTCTTGTCCGCGTGCCGTACCCCGATGTGCGAGCGGTCCAGCCCGGTCACGTTGCGCCCGGCCAGGCCGAACGCGTAGGAGTCGCGGCCGTCGCCGCAGCCGATGTCGATGACGTGCTGGGTCATCTCCGGGCGCGCGTTGACGAAGTCGAAGAACGTCGAGCCCGAGGTGTACTCGGTGCGGGCGTAGAAGTTCGCCCAGTAGATCTCCTCGACCTCGCTGAGCGGGACGATCGCCGAGCGCTCCCGCTTGGTGCGGTCCTTGTCCCAGTTGAAGCCCGGCGTCGGGATGCGCCACCCGGCCCCGTAGATGGTCTCCACCATCGCCTCGCCGTTGACCGGCACCAGCACCGAGCCCGGCCCGAACCGGGTCTCCACCACGCCCTGCCACTGCTCCTTGAGCACGTCGGAGGTGCCGGCCACGCCGAACGCGAACGCGAGCACGCCCTGGGCGTCGAAGTACAGGTGGAAGATGTCGATGCGGATGGCCGGGTCGTCCCGGTGGTGCACGTGCACCGCGCTGCGGCGGCCCTCGACGTCGTAACCGGCGTCGATCAGCATGAAGGCCAGTTTCTTCAGCGCCTCGATGGCCTCCGGGCCGGTGGTCGCGTCCACGATCACCGCGGCGTCGAAATCGTCGTCGTGCCCGATGAAGCCGCCCTCGCGCACCGCACCGAGCAGGCTGCCGTACATCACGAACAGGTCGTGACCCAGCGCGTCCTTGATGACCTTGCGCAACCCGTCGTAGAAGCCGAGGACCTCGCGCTGCCACTCCTCGTCGATCGACTTCGACAACTGCAACCTTCCGTTGCGGGAGAACACGTGTCCGGTCTCGAGCTTCTTGCGCAAGGTGCCCAGCGCCCGGGTGCCGTCCTCCTCGGGGCTGACGTGCATGCCGACGCCCGCGATCGGCAGCGGGGTGCCGTCCACCCGCACCGTCAAGCGATGCTCGGCGCGGGCGAAGTTCCAGACGTCACGCAGGGCGAACCGGAACCCGCGGATCTCCCGTGGCCCGCCCCGCTCCACCGCGTCACCCGCCCAGGTGGCCGCGACCTGGACGTCCTGCAGGTGCAGGGTGACCCGCACGCCGGACTGTCCGGCGGGGACCATCACCCACCCGGACACCGAGCGCCGGGTGAACTCCTCGACCAGACCGGTCACCGGTCCGGCGGATTTGACCTCGGTGACGGGCTGCCAGCCGCGTCGACGCAGCTGAGCCCCGGCCCCCCGCTTGGCCCGCCGCAGGCTACGGCGGACGACCGCCTTGGCGCTGCTGACCGCCGACGGGGTCGGCTTGGAGCCCATGCTCACCTCTGCAGTCGTCATCCGGATACAAGCGTGGGTTCCGGGATCGAAAGTCCGGCCACGATACCGCCGCGCAAGATCGACACCGTGCGGACACCGCTCGCTCGAACAGTATTCACAGTGCAGACCCCTGCTACCCCTCCGCCGCGCGCACCGCGTCCGCGTAGCGACGGGTCGCGGCGCGCAGTTCGGCCTCGGGGTCCAGCCCGCGCGTGCGCGCGGTGGCCACGAGCGCGAACAGCGCATCGCCGAGGTCCGCACCGTCCGGCAGCGCCGCCGGGCTGACTGCCGGGCCCGCCGCCAAGCGGGCGGCCCGCGATTGCGTCTTGGCCGCCAGCGCCAACCCGGGCAGCGCGGGCGGGATGCCGTCCATCGCCGAGGCGCGACCCTTCTCCGCGGCCTTGAGCGCCTCCCAGTTGGCCTCCACCTCGGCTGCCCCGGCCACCGTCACGTCGCCGAACACGTGCGGGTGCCGGTTGCGCAGCTTCGTCGCGATCCCCGCGGCCACCTCGTCGAGGTCGAATGGACGCTCCGCCCGCTCCTGGCCGATGCGGGCGTGGAAAACCACCTGCAGCAGCAGGTCGCCCAATTCCTCGACCAGGTGGTCCCGGTCGCCGGACTCGACCGCCTCGACGGTCTCGTAGCACTCCTCGATCAGGTACTGCAGCAGCGAGGCATGCGTCTGCTCGGCGTCCCACGGGCACCCGCCCGGCGAACGCAGCCGGTCCATCACGGCCACCAGGTCCAGCAGCGCCGCGCCGGGCAGCGGTGAACTCACCCCGTCGGGTGCAGGAAGTCGGGCGCCGGCGCCGCGATCTGGC
>DASQPJ010000078.1:0-11077 GCA_035644015.1 Sporichthyaceae bacterium | reverse complement strand
GTCTTGGTCATGACGAATTCCCTCCCTGTTGTGGTGGTCGGGACGACGCGAATCCCCCCGCGCCGTCCCGACCACGGTTTCCCCGCGGTCCGCGCGCAATCACCCGGCACAGCTCGTTTTTTCGATCCCGCCATGGCGATCCGGCCCCCAAATCGGGAGAACACCGGACATCCCGAGGGACGAAACGGGCACGGATGGTCTGCCCCGCGGCTACGTTCAGCCCCGAATGTGCACCTGGTAACCGTTCTGGCCGTGCCTGCCGCCGTGGTGGTGGCGGTGCCGGTCGAGGTGGCCGTTTCCGCGATCGAATCGGCCGTTGCCGTTGTCGAAGCGACCGTTGCGCTGGTCGGGAACCTGGACCAGCACCCCGTCGGGGATGGAGAACCCGGCGTCCGGGCAGTTCGCGGTGCCGGTCACCAAGCCCGAGGCGTCCGCGTTGGTCCGCCCACCGTCGCGCACGTACTCGATGGCATCGGTGCCGCGCGGCAGGCCGGCGATCGTGGAGCGGTTGATGTGCACGCCGATGGCGGCGTCGCTGAAGCCCGCGGTGTGGCGGGAGCCGGCCACGCAGATGATCTTGCCGTCGGCGCGGCCGGCATCGCTGCGGATTTGGAACGTGCCCGAGCCGTCGTCGAAGACCCCGCGGGCATTGATGGACACCTGGTCATGGGTGTTCAACTGGGTGAAGTTCGCCTGCCCCGTCACCGACGTGACCTGGAATTGTGGCCGGGGCTGGACGTGGCGGGCCTGGGCCGTGGCCGGGACCAGGGCGATGGCGGTGGCCGCGGTGGTGACGGCCGTCAAGGTCAACGCGCGCTTGGTCTTGGTCATGACGAATCCCCTCCTGAAGTCGGATGGCGACGCGATCCCCCCGCGCCGCCCGCCCACCCTTGCCCGCTACGGCGGGTCAACTTGCCGGGAGTCCGCTCATTTTTGCCATCCCGCAATCGCGGCCCGGCCCCCAAATCGGGAGAAGACCGGAGATACCGCGGGACAAACCGGGCGGGGTCAGTAGCCGGATGAACCGGTGAATCGGACCGAGCCGTAGGACCCGATGGTGCCGCCGCTCTGCGGAAGCGCGTCTGGGGCGCCGGTGCAGTCGGCGGAGCGGAACGCCTCGCCGTTGCTGTCGGTGTCGTTGTAGACGATCAGTGCGCTGTCCTGCGGGATCGGGTAGCACTTGCCGGTATCCGGGTTGGTGACCGCGCCCTGCGCGATGACCTTCGGCGTGACCTGGAAGTAGCTGAACGACCCGTGCGCCTGGCCGGTCGCGGCGGACGCCGGCGTGGGCGCAAGCGCGGTGGCCACGATCATTGCCGCCGCCACCGCGAGCTTCGCTGCGTTGGGCATCCGCCGCCCCTTCATGCCCTCAGTCGCGCGGGAACTTGACTCCGGTCTCGGAGTGGCAGTCGTAGCCGTGCGGGTTCTTGAACAGATATTGCTGGTGATAATCCTCGCCGTAATAGAACTCCCCGGCCGGTGCGATTTCAGTCGTGATCTCCCCGACGCCGGCCTTCGTCAACGCACCCTGGTAGATGTCGCGGGACTCCGCGGCGATCTTGGCCTGCTCGTCGGTGGTGGTGAAAATGGCCGAGCGGTACTGGGTGCCGATATCGCCGCCCTGCCGGTTCGGCGTGGTCGGGTCGTGGATCTCCCAGAACTTGATCAGTAGGTCCTGGTAGGACAACTGCTCCGGGTCGAACACCACCAGCACCACTTCGGCGTGCCCAGTGCGCGCCGTGCAGGTCTCCTCGTAGGTCGGGTTCGGGGTGTATCCGCCGGAGTAACCGACCGCGGTGACCCAGACACCCGGCATCTGCCAGAACTTGCGCTCTGCGCCCCAGAAGCAGCCCAGGCCCAGGATCGCCGCCTGGTAGCCGTCGGGGAACGGGGGGAACATCGAGTTGCCGTTCACCGCGTGCCGCTCCGGCACCTTGTAGGGCCGCTCCGGCCGCCCCTGCAGGGCATCCTCCGGGGCCACCATGACCTGTTTCGCGCCGCGTCCGAACAACATGGGCGTTCTCCTCCCGCGAATCCTCGCGTGGTGATTCTGTCTCATCCAACGCCGGCGCGGGTCCGCGTGTTTCCTCCTGCGCGAGTCGTCATCGCGCGGTAAGCCGTAGCGTGGAACGCATGTCCGAACCCACAGACTCCGGCTTCGCCACCCGCGCCATCCACGCTGGTCAGGAGGCCGACGCGGGCACCGGCGCGGTGGTCCCGCCGATCTACGCGGTCTCCACCTACAAGCAGGACGGGGTGGGAGGCCTGCGCGGCGGCTACGAATACAGCCGCAGCGCCAACCCGACCCGCACCGCCTTGGAGACCTGTCTCGCGGCGGTGGAGGGCGGCGTCCGAGGTCTGGCATTCGCCTCCGGCCTGGCCGCCGAGGACACCTTGCTGCGCACCGTCTGCGGCCCCGGCGACCACGTGCTCATCCCCGGCGACGCCTACGGCGGCACCTATCGCCTCTTCGCCCGGATCTATGCCCGCTGGGGCCTGGAGTTCACCCCGGTCCCGCAGCACGACCTGGACGCGGTACGCGCTGCGATACGCCCCAACACGAGGCTGATCTGGTGTGAGACGCCGACGAACCCGCTGCTCGGCATCTCCGATCTCGCCGCGCTCGCGGACATCGCCCACAGCGTCGGGGCCCTGCTGGGCGTGGACAACACCTTCGCCTCGCCGTACCTGCAACAGCCGCTCGCGCTCGGCGCAGACATCGTCATGCACTCCACGACCAAGTACCTGGGTGGACACTCTGACGTGGTCGGCGGCGCACTGGTCGTTGCGGATGACAATCTGGGTAGCGAACTGACGTACCATCAGAACGCGATGGGCGCGGTGGCCGGGCCGTTCGACGCCTGGCTGGTCCTGCGCGGGGTCAAGACCCTGGCGGTGCGGATGGATCGGCACTGTGCCAACGCGGAGCGCATCGTCGAGTTCCTCAGCGGCCACCCGCGGGTGCATCAGGTGCTCTACCCGGGGCTGCCGAGCCACCCGGGGCATGACGTCGCGGCCAAGCAGATGCGTGCGTTCGGCGGCATGATCTCCTTCCGCGTCGACGGCGGTGAGGCGGCCGCGTTGGAGGTCTGCAACCGGGCGCGGCTGTTCACCCTGGCCGAGTCACTCGGTGGGGTCGAGTCGTTGATCGAGCACCCGGCGCGGATGACCCACGCCTCGGTCGCCGGCTCGTCCCTGGAGGTACCTGCCGACCTGGTCCGGTTGTCCGTGGGCATCGAGGACATCGACGACCTGCTCGCCGACCTGCGCCGGGCGCTCGGCTGACATGGCGCCCACTGACTCGCTCGCCGGACGCCTCTACCTGCTCGGCTGCCGCCCGGATTCCGAGCGCCCGCCGAGCGGCCCGGGGGCGGCACCCCGGTTACGCGCTTGCGCGCTGGCCGAACTGTGGCTGTCCGGACTCGTCGTGGCCGACGGCGCCCGCGCGGTGGAGGACGCGAAGAGCCTGGTGGCCGTGGTCGGCGGGCGGGCGCACCCGGACCCGGTCGCGGCCGCGCTGCTCGCCGAGATCGGCGCTCGGAAAAAGCCGCGGAGTTGGATCTGGTGGGTGGGCCACGGCGAGCGCGCCACCGCGCGCGCTGTGCAGGACCAACTCGCGGCCTCGGGGGTCATCGAGGTGACCCGGTCCCGTTGGCTCGGGGTCATCCCGCGAACGCGCGTACACGTGGGCGACCCGGCCGGGGTCGAGGCGCAGCGCACCGCGATCCGGGCGATCCTGCTGGGCAGTGCGCCGGTGGCCGAGCTCGACCGGCGTGAGCTCATGCTGGTGGCGCTGGCCCTGGCCGGCGAGGTGAAGCCGTTGCGCGACCGGGCCGAGCGCCGGGCCGCGCGCGGCCGCGTGGACGAGATTTTCGCCGCGGTTGGGCCGGTACCCGCTGCGCTGCGGAAGGTGATCCAGACCAAAAAGTCGGAGGCCGCCGGTGGCGCCGCCGCGGTGGCGGCGACCGGCGCCACCAGTAGTTGACCGATCAGCCGGCGGAGGCGGGCGGCGCCGCCTCGGGGCCCGCGCCGATCACGGTCTGATCGCCGGGCGCGCGCCCGGCATTGCGGTGCACCGTCTCCGGCATACGTAGCGCCATCAGCAGGCCGAGGCCGAGCACCGCCGCGGTGGAACAGAACGCCGCCTTGTAGGAGACGTGCTCGGCCAATGCCCCGGCGATCACCGGGCCGCACACCGCCCCCACGTCGCTGGACATGCCGAATGCGGCGACCACCGTGCCGCCGCGCCCCGCGACCACGTCGCCGACCACCGCCGACGGCCCGACGGACAGCGCCGAGGACGCCGCTCCCAACATCGCCATGGCGATGAAGAACGTCGGTAGTTGCTGCTCGAAGGCGAGCAGCAACGAGGCACCGCCGCCCATGGCGGTGGCCCCCAGCAGCAACGGTCGGCGGCCGACCTGATCGGCGATCTTCCCGACGGGGTAGAGCAGGCAGGCATCGGTCAGCGAGCCGACCAGCAGGCCGATGCCGGTCCAGATCGTGCCCCGGTGCAGCGCCTCCACCACGAACAGCGGCACCAGCGAGGACCGGACGCCGAAGATGGCCCATCCGGTGCCGGTGTTCACCGTCAGCGCCGCTTGGTAGGCCGGGTCGCGCAGGGCGGTGCGCAGCTTCATCGGCGGCGGACGTGACGGGTCGTCGGCCGTGGTCTGGTGCCGCCTGCCCCGGCCCAGGTACACCATCGCGATCGACCCGGCGACGGTCAGCGTGCCCGCGTACAGAAAGAACGGCAGGCGCAGCGAGATACCGCCGAGCAGGCCACCGAGCACCGGCCCGGTCAGCCCGCCGAACAGGAAGCCGCCGTAGTAGATGCTGCTCGCCCGACCGCGCCGCGAGGTGGGCACCGAGTGCAGCAGCAGGCTCTGCGCGGAAATGCTGAACATCACCGAACCAACGCCGCCGGTGCCACGCAGGATCAGCATCTGGGTGTAGGTCTGCGCGGTGCCGGTGAGCAGGCTGGATACCGCGACGATGGCGATCCCGATGGCCATCATCCGGCGCTCGCCGAATTTGTTGACCAGCACACCCCCGGCCGGGCCGAACGCCAGTCGCATGAACGCGAACGCGGACAGCACCAGGCCGGCTGCGGTCTGCCCGACCCCGAACTTGCGGGCGAACACCGGGATGACCGGGGCCACGATGCCGAAGCCGAGCGCCACGGAGAACGCGACCGCGCCCAGCACCCACACCTCGCGGGGCATGTCGCTGGCCGCCGTCCGGCGTCGGATCACGTTGCGCATGGGGCCGCCATGCTTGCACGCAACGCCCGCGGCGTGTTCTTGCTTCCGACGCGGGGTCAGCCTGCGCGGCGGGCGTTGCGGTTGCGTTGACGCAGGTAGTCGCTGACCACGTAGTCGCCCAGGCGCGAGGGGTCCGGGTGGAACACCTGGCCGCCGTTGCGCCGGGCCACCTCGTCGCAGAACTCGGCCAGCCGTGGGTCCGGGTCCAGGGAGAACACCGACAGTCGGGCGCCCCGCCGGGTCATCGCGTCCACCTGGGCGTAGGTCAGGGTGAGCGTCTCCCGGGACGGTGGCCAGTCGAACCACACGCCACCGTCGCGGGTCAGGTGCGCGGTGGGCTCGCCGTCGGTGACCACCAGCACGATTTTCTCGGTGCCGGGGTGACGGTCCAGGAAGCGGCCGGACAGCAGCAGCGCGTGCTGCAGGTTGGTGCCCTGGACGTAGTCCGGCTCGAGGGTGGCCAAGTCGGTGGGGGTGATCTCGATGGCGTGCCGGGAGAACGCCACCAGTTGCACCGCGTCGGCGGGATACATACCGGTGACCAGCGCGTGCAGGGCCAGGGCCGTGGTCTTCGCGGCCACCCAGGTGTCCCGCAGTGCCATGGAGTACGAGACGTCCAGCAGCACCGACACCGCGGCCCGGCCCCGCCGCTCGGTCTCGGCCACCTCGAAGTCGGCCACATCCAACGTGATCCCGTGCTCGGTCGCGCCGCCCCGGGTGATGGCGTTGGTGAGGGTGCGCACCACGTCCAGCGGTTGCGCATCGCCGAACTGCCACGGACGGCTCGCGCCGGTCAGTTCCCCGGCCGCTCCCGCGGAGTGCATGTCGTGGCTGCCCGGCCGGTGGGCGGACAGCGAGGCGAACACCCGGCGCAGCGCGCTCTGCCCGATGCGCCGGATCGCTTTGGGGGTCAATTCCAACCGGCCGGCGCTGCGGTTCAACCAGCCCTGCTCCTCCAGTTCGCGCTGGATGCGGCGCAACGCGTCCAGGTCGTCCAGCGCGCCCCGGCCCAGCGCCCGGCGCACGGCCTCGTCGTCCACGTCGGTCAGGTCGGCGCCGGGGTAGTCCTGGCCGAGGGTGGCGGCCAGTTCCTCCAGATCCGCCAACTCCTGCAGCGCGGTGGTGGCATCGCCCAACCCCAACGGCTGCGAGCCGGTCAACCGGGATCCCCGGTCCCAGTCCAGGTCCGGCCGCAGGGCGCGCAGCGCGTCGGTGAGCCGGCTCATCTCCGCGGCCACGCCGAGGTCGTCGAAGACCCCGGCGGCGAGCTCGGACAATTCCGCCCGCTGCTCCGGGGTCAAGGAGTCCATCAGCCGCTGCGCGGCGGCCATTCGCCGCGCCAGGGAATCCACCAGCTCGGCCAGGTTCTGCGGGTTGTCCGGGAAGAAGTCGCCGTAGGAGCCCATGAACTCGTCGAACTGATCCTGCGTCAGTTCTCCACGCTCGTCGGCGGCGAGCATCTCGTTGAGCTCGGCCAGCATGTTCTTCACCCGGGCCAGGTCCTCCGGGGTCGCCTCGCCCAGCGCCTGCTTCATGCCCGCGAACCGGCTGTCCAGTACCTCCCGGCGCAACAGGTCCCGGATCTCCTGGTAGGTGGCCGCAGCCTGCGGCGACTGCCAGTCGTACTCGCGCAGGTCGGCGACCGCGCGCGCGGTCTCCGAGGGCACCGCGTCCAGCCGGGCCTCGCGGAACCGCGCGTCGTCACTCGGGTCGGCGAACAACGCCGCCCGCTCCTGTCCGATCGCGGTGTCCAGCAGTCGGCGCACCTCCTCCAGGGTGCCGTCCGCGCGACCCCGCTTGCGCAACTCCTTGGCCCGGCGCAAGGCGTCCCGGCGTAGGTCGTTCAACCCGCGACGACCGTCCGCGCCCCGGTGCAGCAAATCGCGCAACGCGTCGCCCGGCCGGTCCCCGCTCAGCACCTTGTCACCCAACGCATCCAGCGCGTGGCGGACGTCGTAAGGCGCCGCCAACGGGTCCGGCCCGTCGTCGAAGACGCCGTAGCGGTAGCGGCTCATGTCGCGTCCCAAATTCCGTTACGTCCGACGAAGCGAGGGCTATAGCCCACCTTTCGTCGGACGTAAGCGGGGGTGGTGGGGGTGGCGGGGGTGGTGGGGGTGCTCATGCGGCGGAGTACGTGGCGCGGCCGCCACCGTCGACCTGCTTGGAGATCTTGCGACCCAGATACAGCCCCTCCAACGCGAACTCCGCGGCCGCCGCGGCGTGCCCCGGCGACTCCGAGTCGCTCATACCCAACCGGCCCATCAGCTTGGCCAGGCCGGACACCGGACCCAACGCGGCCAACAGTTCCGCGGCGGAGGTCACGTCACCGGACGCGATCGGTTCGCCGGTGGCGATCCGCTCGGTGAATCCACCCAGATCCGCGCCGCCCAATCGGACCCGGAACACCTCGTGGGTGGCCTTGCGCAGCAGATGGGCGAGCACGTCGAGCTCGCGACCCTCCTCGCCGGCCTCGAACTCCACCTTGCCCCGCAGCGTCGGCACGATCGAGCCCAGGTCGGCGATCCGGGCCACCGGGCTCTCGCCGGTCAACGCGGCCCGCCGCTGCGCCGAGGCGGCGACGGTCTCCGCCGCGGCGATGGTGAACCGCGCGGAGACACCGGATCGGGAGTCCACCGCCGGGGAGCTGCGCACGGCGCGGGTGAACCGGACCAACACCTCCAACAGATGGGCGGGCAACAACGAGGCGTCCGCCTCCAGCAGCGCCCAGTCCGCCTCCTGACGCACCAGCGCCAACTCGTCGGCGAGTTCCAGCGGGTAGTGGGTGCGGATCTCCGCGCCGAACCGGTCCTTGAGCGGGGTGATGATCCGCCCGCGGTTGGTGTAGTCCTCCGGGTTCGCGGTGACCACCATCAACAGGTCCAGCGGCAGCCGCAGCGCGTACCCGCGGATCTGCACGTCGCGTTCCTCGAGCACGTTGAGCAGGCCCACCTGGATCCGCTCGGCCAGGTCCGGCAGCTCGTTGACCACGAAGATGCCGCGGTTGGCGCGCGGCACCAGTCCGTAATGCACGGTCTGCGGGTCGCCCAGGCTGCGCCCGGCGGCCACCTTCACCGGGTCGATGTCACCGATCAGGTCACCTATCGAGGTGTCCGGGGTGGCCAGTTTCTCCGCGTACCGCTCGTCCGCGGCCAACCAGGAGATCGGTAGCTCGTCGCCCGCCTCGGCGACCAACTGCCGGCTGTGCGCGGTGAGCGGGTGATAGGGGTGCTCGCGCAGTTCCGAGCCGGTGATGTACGGGGTCCACGGGTCCAGCAACGAGACCAGGGTGCGGGCCAGCCGGGTCTTGCCCTGTCCGCGTTCGCCGAGCAGCACCAGGTCGTGGCCGGCCAGCAGCGCGCGCTCCAGCTGCGGCAGCACGGTCTCGTCGAAACCGATGATGCCCGCGAATCGGGGGCCGCCGGCGGCCAGCAGGGTGAGCAGGTTGGCCCGCAGCTCGGCTTTCACCGAGAGGGCCACGTGGCCGGAGGCGCGCAGTTCGCCGAGGGTGCGCGCGGGCGGGGGCGTGGTGACGGGAGCGTTCATGGGTTGCACCGTACGTCGCGGGGCTGGTTCCTGCGCCGCGGCGTCCGTGCCAGACTCTGACCCGCCCGACGACCCGGAAGGGGCACCGGCCGATGAGCTGCGAGATCACCTCCCCGCGCACGTTGTGCGAGGCGTTCGGTCGGGTGGCCGCGCTGCACCCGGAGGCGGTCGCGCTGCGCACCCCCGGCGACGCGGTCGTGCTCAGCTGGGCCGACTACCGGCGCCGGGTGGACGCGATCGCCGCGGTGCTGCACGACCTCGGCGTGCGGCGCGGCGACACCGTCGCGATGATGTTGGTCAACCGGCCGGAGTTCCACCTGGTGGACACCGCCGCGCTGCACCTGGGCGCCACCCCGTTCTCGATCTACAACTCGAACTCTCCGGAACAGATCGAGTACCTGTTCGCCAACGCCGGTAACAAGGTTGTGGTTACCGAGCCGCAGTTCGTGGCGCGGCTGAACGCGGCCGGCGCGTCCTGCGTGGTGAGCGTCGAGGACTGCGCGGACGCGTTGTCGTTGACTGCGTTGGAAGCCGCCGCAGCGCCGATCGACGTGGCCGCGCTGGCCGCCGCGGTGCAACCCGACGACGTGGCCACGCTGATCTACACCTCCGGTACCACCGGCCCGCCCAAGGGCGTGGAGTGCACGCACGAGCAGCTGCTCGCCTCCGCGGAGGGGTTCCGGGCCTGGTTCGAGGTCACCCCGGCTGACTCCTGCGTTTCGTTTCTGCCCTCGGCGCACATCGCCGACCGGATTGCCAACCACTATCTGCAAATGCGCTACGGCTTGTTGGTCACCTCGGTGGCCGATCCGCGGGCCGTGGGTGCCGGCCTGGTGGACGCCGCGCCCACGCTGTTCGGTGCGACGCCGGGGGTGTGGCAGCGCATCCGCAGCGCGGTATTACCCGCGTTGGGCGGGGCGGCGCCCGCCGACCTGGATCCGGAAGTGCAGGCCGCGATCCGGCAGAAGCTCGGCATGCACCGGATTCGCTGGTCGGTCTGCGGCGCCGCGCCGGTGCCCCCGGAGACCCTGGCCTTCTTCAACGATCTCGGGGTGCCGCTGATCGAGGTCTGGGGTATGTCCGAGGTGAGCGGTATCGGCACGGCGAACCCGGTGGAGGACAACCGACTGGGCACCGTCGGCCGCGTGCTGCCCGGCGCCGGGGTGATGTTGGCCGAGGACGGGGAACTGCTGTTCCGCGGCACCCAGGTGATGCGGGGTTACCGCCACCAGCCCGAGGCCACGGCGGCGGCCATCGATGCCGACGGGTGGTTGCACACCGGGGACGTGGCCACCATCGACGACGACGGCTACATCACCATCATCGACCGCAAGAAAGAGATCATCATCAACGCGGCCGGGAAGAACATGTCCCCGGCCAACATCGAGACCATGCTGAAGGCCTCGGCCCCGCTGCTCTCCCAAGCGGTGGCGATCGGCGACGCCCGGCAGTACGTGACCGCGTTGTTCGTGCTCGACCCCGATGCGGTCGCCGTCTGGGCCGCCGGCGCGGGACTGGACGCGCGCACCCCGGACGCGCTGGCCACCCACCCCGCCCTCCTGGACACCCTGGAGGCGGGCGTGCGGGCAGGCAACCAGCGGCTGTCCCGGGTGGAGCAGATCAAGCGGTTCCGGGTGCTGCCCGACGTATGGATCCCGGGTGGGGTGGAACTGACGCCTACGATGAAGTTGCGTCGGCGTCCGATCGCGGAACGCTACGCGGCCGAGATCGAGGAGTTGTACGCCCCCGAGCCCCCGGCGACGGTGCGATCGCTGGCGGCCGAGGCAAGGGCGTAGTGGACCCGGCTACATAAAATACAGGGGTGGTGGCCATGCGGTTCGGCAGCGCAGTGGCCCGGGTCGACCCCGGGCCGGCGGATCCCATGGACCCGCCCGAACTCGCCGAAGCCGTCTTCGGTATCCCAGCGACGGTGTTGCAGGCACCGGACCTGATCGCCGCGGCAACCGCGGCTGCGGGTGTTGCGCTGGCCGCGCTGGACGGCGCGGTGCCGGATCTGGCGTGCGTGTTCATCAGCGGCTACGACCCGATGGAGATCGCCGCGGCGGGGGCTGCCGCAGCGAACCTGCTGAACGCCGGCGCGATGGTCGGCTGCAGCGCGCCCGGCGTGATCGGCGCCGAGGTGGGCCTGGAAATGCAACCCGCGGTGTCGGTGTGGGCGGCGGTGCTGCCCGGCGCCGAGCTGCGCACCTTTCACCTGTCGGTGATGCGTGGCGACGAGAGCCTCACCGTGCTCGGCCTGCCGGACGCCG
>DASQPJ010000077.1:0-7243 GCA_035644015.1 Sporichthyaceae bacterium | reverse complement strand
GCTCGTACTCGCGGCCCTGGCCGCCGTCCTGGTGCTCGAGATGGTCCTCCTCGGGAACCGGGTCAGCGCGGATCTGGACGCCCTGAGTGCGGCCGGCCGGCAGTCGGGCGTCGGGCCTTCCGCTGCAGCACTGTCGCCGCTACCGGTGGAGCCGCGAGCGGCCGGTCCGATCGCGGGGGTCGATCTACGTCCGTTGGCCCTCTGCGCACCGGGCGCCATCTGCGAGGTGCGAGTACTTGTCCGGCTGGTTCCCGAGCGTGGCACCCAGCGCGTGCAATGGACCTACCTGCTGACCGACCGGTGCACCGGCCTGGTGCACAACGCCGCCGGGGGCTCGGTCACCGTCACGCCGGGTGGGCGCGAGCTCGTCGCGGTCGGGCAACTCAGGTTGCCGCCGGCGTCAGCCCTCTCGATCACCGCCGTCACCGGCGTTCCGGCCCGGGCGGCCAGTCCACCACTGACGGTGCCGGCCCATGCGTCTTGTTGAGCACGTCCATTCATTGCGGCACATCGGGGGACTCATGGACTGGCCACGGCTGAGAAGCAGGGCATCGCCGGCGCGGATCCGCCGCGAGCCACGGACGGGGCGGCTGGCGGGGCGCACGGCGCACGGCAGGCACCTGGACGTCCCCGCGGTGGCCGCCGCACTGGTCGTGGTCGGCATCGGGGTGGCGAATCTCTGGGCGGTGGACGGCGCGGGCCTCGCGGTGCGGCAGGCGTTGTTCGCGGTGGTGGGTTTGGTGCTGCTGGCGGTGTTGGGACGGTCCAGGCTCCGGCTGCTCACCGCGCTGGGCTGGGGGTGCTACGGGCTGGCACTGGTCTGTCTCGTCGCGGTGCGGTTCGCGGGTACCTCGGCGAACGGCGCCACCCGGTGGGTCGGGGTGGGTGCGCTGACGTTCCAACCCTCCGAGCTGGCGAAGCTCGGTCTGTTGTTGGTGCTGGCCCGGGTACTGGGCTCGGCGCAATACCCGTGGTGGCGGCGGTTCGCGCTGGCACTCCTGCTCGCCCTGCTGCCGATCACGCTCACGCTGGCCCAGCCGGATCTGTCGACGTGTTCCCTGCTCGTCGCGCTCTCGGTCGCGATGTTGGTCCTGGGGCGGGTACCCGCGCGCTTCCTGCTCCCACTGCTCGCTGCCGCGGCCGTGGCGGCACCGCTGGTGGTCGGACTGTTGCGGCCCTACCAGCTCACCCGGCTGGGCAGCTTCGTGGTGGGGTCCCATCAGTCGGCCTCCGACGCGGGTTGGGCGGTCACCCAGGCGCGTATCGCGGTCGGGGCCAGCAGGCTGATCGGGCACGGTGACGACCTGACCGAACTGCGCGCCCTGTACCTACCCGAACGGCACACCGACCTCGCCGCGGCCAGCGTGGTCGAGCAGTTCGGTTTGCTCGCCGGCGCCGCGGTGGTCGTCGCCGCGCTGGTCCTGGTCTGGCGCCTGGTACTGGCCGCGCGCGCGGCCCGGGACACCCAGGGAGCGCTGGTCGCCTCCGGGCTGGCGGTGCTGCTCGGTGTGGAGGCGGTGGTGTCACTCGGTGGGAACCTGGGCCTGCTGCCGCTGGCGGGTGTTCCGTTCCCGCTGCTCAGCTACGGCGGCACCGCGCTGGTCGTACATCTGAGCGCGCTCGGCGTGGTGGTCGGGCTACGCCGCGACGGCATCCGGCGCCGGCTGTGGGTACAGACGAGCTGGCGGGCCCGCCGACCGCGGTGGGCACGGGTGGTTGCGCTGTCCATCACCGCGCTCCTGGTCGGCTTCGGCAGCTACGGCGGGTACCTGCGCGCGACCGACGGGCCCGTGCTGGCCGCGGCCGGCATGGACCAGATGAGCCGCTGCTTCCGGCTTCCGGCCCTTCGCGGCGAGATCACCGACCGGCACGGGACCCCGGTGGCGGCCAGCGCCGATGACGGTCGGGCCCGTGTTGTCGCGGTGCCGGCGCTGACCCGCGCGGACCCGGCGGCCGCCGGGCGGCTGGCCTCGTTGACCGGCCAGCCCACAGCGGCCGTTCGCGCCGCGCTCGAGACCGCTCCCGCCGGAGTGCTCGCGGTGCCGGTCGCCGACGTCGCCGCTCCGGTGGCGGCCGCCGTCAGCAGAGCCGCCATCAGTGGCGTCACCGTCGTTCCCGCGCCACGCCGGAGCTACCCGGCGGGCACCGCGCTCGGCCCGCTCCTGGGCTTCACCGGAACCGCGACCCCGGCCGAACAACGCCGCTGGCCGCGGTTGCCGACAGGTGAGGTCGTCGGACGGTCCGGCCTCGAACAGCAGTACGACGCCGTGCTGCGTGGCATCGACGGGCAACAGTGCGTGTACGTGAACCCGGTCGGACAGCCGGTGGCCACCGGGCTGCACACCGACCCCACCCCTGGCGCGAACCTGCGGCTGTCACTCGACCTCGGTCTGCAACGGGTGCTCGACACGAGCTTGGCCCAGGCCATGCGCGGGCAGCCCCGACGGTCCGGTGCCGCCGTCGCGATCGACCCGAGAACCGGGCAGGTACTCGCGCTGTCCAGCGTCCCCAACTACGACGCCAACGTGTACGGGCCACCGGTGGACAACGCCGCGCTGAGCAAACTCGCGACCGCGGCGGGCAGCCCGATGCGCGAGCACACCACACAGTCCGCCGTGCCTCCCGGTTCCACCTTCAAGCTGGTGGTCAGCACGGCGAACCAGCTGCACCCGAAGCTGCCGCCCGGATTAGCTGTTCCCACCGGCGCCAGCTACACCCTGGGCGGGCACACCTTCAACAACTGGCGGCCGATGGGCCCGATGAACCTGCCGCAGGCCCTGGCGTGGTCCAACGACGTGTACTTCTACAAGCTGGCCACCCTCCTGGGTCCCGACGCGATGATCGACACGGCCCGGGCGCTGGGTGTCGGCCAGCGCACCGGCATCGACCTGCCCTCCGAGTCCCCGGGCTATCTCGGCACGCCCGCGTCGGTGCGTGCTGACGGCGGCACCTGGTACCCGGGCTCGACGGTGATCCTGGGCATCGGCCAGGGCTACCTGACCACCACACCGCTGCAAGTGGCCCGCTGGACCGCGGCGGTGGCCACCGGGCGGCTGGTCACGCCCCGCGTAGGACTGGCCAGCGGAACCGGCGACGCGTGGACCGCCCTACCGGACCCACCGGCGGCCCAGCTGCCGTTCGCCGGGGCGCTGGGCCCGATCCGGGCCGGGTTGCGCGCCGCGGTCACCGACGGAACCGCGGGACGCCTGGCCGACCTGCCCGCCGCGGTCGGAGCCAAGACCGGCACGGCCCAGGACGGCTCACTGCCCGCCGACAGCTACGACAACTGGATCACAGCGGTGGCCCCGATCCAGGACCCCTCGCTCGTGGTCACGGTGCTCACCCAGGGGCCGGGCCAGGGCGCGAACAACCCGGGGCCGGTGGCCCATGACCTGTTGGCCTACTACCTCGCCCACCAGTCCGAGATCCACGACAGCTCACCGGTGCAGCAGCCGTGAGGCGGGCCCGACCGACCGCGCCAGAAACAGCACAACAGCTCAGCAACAACGACATCTCCCCGAGAGGAAGCCACACGATGCAAGAGTTCGGCATTGACCTGGGAACCGCGAACACCGTGGTCTGCGACGCGGCGGCGGGGATCGTGCTGGACGAGCCCTCGGTGATGCTCGTCCGCGGCCACATCGCCCGCCGGGGTGTGGTCGCGATCGGGCAGGAGGCCTGCGATCTCATCGGCCGCTCACCCGAGGGCGTCCACGCGATCCGCCCCCTCGCCGACGGGGTGATCACCGACCTGGACAGCGCGCGGCTGTACCTGCGCAGCGTGCTCCACCGGATCGCGCCACGCCCGTGGGGGCGCGGCCGCGTGCGCGCGGCGATCGGAGTGCCGGTGGGCGCTACCGCCCTCGAACGCCGCGCCCTGCTGGAAGCCGCCGACGAGGCCGGAATCCACCGCGCCTGCGTGATCGACGAACCGATCGCCGGTGCGGTCGGCTGCGGGATCGACCCGCTCGAACGGCGCGCTCACCTCGTGGTCGACGTCGGCGGCGGCACCGCCGAGGTCACCGCGTTCTGCTTCGGCGGCATCCTCGCCCACCGGTCCTGCCGGGTGGCCGGGGACGAGATGACCCTCGCGGTCACCCACCATCTCCGCGAGCACCATCAACTGCTCGTCGGCGAGCTCACCGCGGAACAGGTCAAGATCCGAGCCTCGACCTCCGACGAGCCCTCGGTGGTGGCGCAAGGCCGCGACGCCGGCACCGGCCGACCCCGGCTGGCCACGATCGGGCTCGACGAACTGGCCAACGTCGTCCAACCGGTCATCGACGGAATCATCCACACGCTGGCGGCCTGCCTGGACGAACTTCCCCCACAGGCCACCGGCGACATCCTCGCCGACGGCGTCGCGCTCTTCGGCGGCGGATCACTCGCCCGCGGCTTCGGCGACAACCTGGAACGTGCCTTCGGCTTCCCGGTCAAGCTCGCCGACAGGCCGATGACCTGCGTCGCCGAAGGCGCGGCCGTCAGTCTCCGCAACCCGCAACTGCTCGCCTCTTACGCCAGGACCTGACTCGTCGATCCATCGGATCGCCGCGGCCGGTCTGATGCGCGCAATACAACACATCGCTGAATCCCGAACAGTTCCTTCACAAGTTCAGTCAGGAGGCCCCCAGATGGCTCAACTGCACGAAGTTCGCCTAGTGGACGATCTCGATGGACGACCGGCGGACGAGACCGTCTCGTTCCATTGCGACGGCAGTTCCTACGAGATAGATCTGTCCAGCGAACACGCCCGCCAACTGCGCGAGGCGCTCACCCCGTTCATCGCCGCGGCGCGGCCCACGGCCTCCGGCAACCGTGAGGCCTCCGCGTTGACCCGGCAACAGCGCGCGGCCCGCGAGCACAACCAGTCCGTTCGCGACTGGGCACGCCGGCGCAACGTCCACATCAACCGGCGGGGCCGCATCCCGGAGCAGATCAAGCGCGGTTACGACGACGAGGCCGCGATGTCTGGGCCAGTTAGGTCCGAGGCAGTGATGTCTGAGTCAGTGATGTCTGAGGCAGCGTCGGAAGGTCGTCTTTGAGTGTGGTGCCGGTGATGCCGTGGTGGCGTGCTTGGGTCATGAGGTGGGTGAGTGTGTCGGCGGCTCGGTGGTAGTGGAGTCCGCTGGGTGGGTGGATGTTGGAGATGCAGTTGCGTTCGTGGTCGCGGCGCCCGGTTTTGGGGTGGGCGGTGAGGTAGATGCCGAGGCTGTCGGCGGCGCTGAGGCCGGGGCGTTCGCCGATGAGCATGACGACCAGGTCGGCGCGTAGGCGTTGGCCGATTTCGTCGCCGAGGGCGACTCTGGCCTGGGTGGCCAGGACGACCGGTGCGATTCGCCAGTCGGGTAGGCGGGGCAGTACCGCGAGCAGCATCGGTGCGGCGTGCTCGTGCACCGCGCGCGCGGAGAGCCCGTCCGCGATCACGAAGACCACGTCGAACCGGCCCCCAACAGGCTCGCCGGGGTTGTCGGGGTTGTCGGGGTTGTCGGGTGTGGGGGCGGGCAGGGTGTCGCAGTGTGGGTCGAGGCGCCGGCCGAGGTCCGGGTGGCGCAGGTAGGTGGCTCGATCCGGTGCCGCGCTGCGGACCTCGAGGGTGTCCAACCCGGTGAGCCCGGCGCGTATCGCGGTGAAGTCGACCGCGGTGTGGACCGCGTCGCGGGCCTGGGCGTGCGCGATCTCGAACTCCAACAACCGCCCGGTCGGCACGCTGTCCCCGGCCCGACCCAACCCGACCCGGGCCGCGGTGAACCGCCGCAACAGCACCCACGGATCCACCCCACCCGAGGTTTCACCCACAGTTCCGGCTTCGTTTTCGGTGTGGCCCTCGGGGTCGCCGACGATGTTGCTCATGTCAGCTCCAACGCCCCGACGAACTTGGCCAACTGGGCACCACCCGGGGCCAACTCGCGGACCCGGCGTCGCTCGTCCAGCAGGTCCATCCGGTCCAGCCACGCCTCGAACTCCGGTGCCGGGGCCAATCCCAACACCGAACGCACATACAACGCGTCGTGAAACGACGTCGACTGATAGTTCAGCATGATGTCGTCAGAGCCGGGGATACCCATCACGAACGTGCACCCCGCCACCCCCAACAACGTCAACAAGTTGTCCATGTCGTCCTGATCGGCCTCGGCGTGGTTGGTGTAACACACATCGCAACCCATCGGGATACCCAGCAACTTCCCGCAGAAATGATCCTCCAGCCCGGCCCGAATGATCTGTTTCCCGTCGTAGAGATACTCCGGGCCGATGAAACCCACCACCGTGTTCACCAACAACGGGTCAAACGCCCGGGCCACCGCGTACGCCCGAACCTCCAACGTCTGCTGATCGACACCATGATGCGCACCGGCGGACAAGGCACTGCCCTGACCGGTCTCGAAATACATCACGTTCTCCCCCACGGTGCCCCGGCGCAACGACCGGGTCGCCTCGTTCGCCTCACCCAACAACCCGAGATCAATACCGAAGGACCGGTTCGCCGCCTCCGTACCGGCAATCGACTGGAACGCCAAGTCCACCGGCGCACCCCGCTCGATCGCGGCCAGCGTGTTCGTCACATGCGTCAACACACACGACTGCGTCGGAATGTCATACCGACCCCGCACATCATCAATCAACTTCAACAACTCGATCGCCGCCGGGATACTGTCCGTCGCCGGATTGATCCCGATCACCGCATCACCACACCCGAACAACAACCCATCCACAATCGACGCCGCGACCCCCCGCGGATCATCAGTCGGATGATTCGGCTGCAACCGCACCGACAACCTACCCGGCAACCCGATCGTATTCCGGAACCGAGTCACCACCCGACACTTACGCCCCACCTGAATCAAATCCTGATTACGCATCAACTTCGACACCGCCGCAACCATCTCCGGCGTCAAACCCGGCGACACCGCCGCCAACACCTCCGACGTCGCCTCATACGACAACAACCAATCCCGCAACCCACCCACCGTCAAATGCGCCACCGGCGCAAACGCCACCGCATCATGACCATCAACAATCAGCCGCGTAACCTCATCATCCTCATAAGGCACCACCAACTCCTGCAAAAACACACTCAACGGCACATCAGCAAGCACCGCACGAGCCGCCACCCGCTCCTGATCCGACTCCGCCCCAACCCCCGCCAACTCATCACCAGAACGCGCCGGACCAGCCTTACCCAACACCGCCCTCAAACCATCAAACCGAAAAGTACTCGGACCAACAACCGTCCGATAACGCATAA
>DASQPJ010000076.1:0-7530 GCA_035644015.1 Sporichthyaceae bacterium | reverse complement strand
TTTCAGGTGCCCTGGACCCGAGTCAATGACTGGCCCGGCGACCTCACGCTGCTGCACGACGCCGGGTTCGTCACCGTCGCGCTCACCCCGGACGAGGCCGCGACGGACATCGCCGAGTTCGCCGCGGCCGGGCACGAGCGGATCGCGTTGGTGCTGGGCACCGAGGGCGAGGGCCTGGCCGAGTCCACCCTGGCCGCGACCACATACCGAGTGCGCATCCCGATGGCCGCCGGGGTGGACTCGCTGAACGTGGCCGCGGCCGCAGCCGTGGCGTGCTACGCGTTGCGCTAGGCCACCGCGTCGTCGGCCATCTCTGCCATGACCCAGGCGATTGTCTTCTCCACCAACTCCGGACCGGCCTTCTCCGGCGAGCCCGCGTCGAACGGGGGTGCCGGGTCGTACTCGATGATCAGTTGAGCCATTTTGGCCGCCTCCTCGCCGCGCAACGCCGCGGCGATGGTGAGCCCGAAGTCGATCCCCGCGGTCACTCCTCCGCCGGTCATCCGGTTGCGGTCGACCACGACCCGGCCCGCGGTCACCGAGGCACCCAGCTCGGCAAGCTGGTCGTGCATCGCCCAGTGGGTGGTCGCCCGATATCCCTCGAGCAGCCCTGCCTTGGCGAGCATCACCGACCCGCCGCACACGGAGGTGACGTACTGCGCGGTGGCGCCCTGCTTCGCCAGGAAGTCAAGCAGTTCCGGGTCGTCCTGGATCGCCCCCTGCTTGGTACCGCCGCCGATGCACACCACGTCCAGAGGTGGGCAGTTGGCAAACGTGGTGTCCGGCACGACGGTCATGCCGTCGTCGGACTGAATCGGGTCCAGCGTCTTCCAGATCCGATGAATCGTGACGTCAGCCAGCACGCTGAACACGGCTTGCGGGCCTACGACGTCCAGCGCGGTCATGCCGGGATAGAAGACGAGTCCGACCGCAGTCGGTCGCGTATTCACCATGAGAAAGCCCTCCTTGTTGCGAGTCGTCCGGGAGCCAGACTGGCGCCGGACGGGACTCGAAACCAGATGGCTTCTTGTCAATGTTCGTGGGAAAACAGACAGGGCCGCCCTAATGGGCCCGCACCGGTCGGCCTGGAGCGGAGCTTTGGGTCCAGACTCGGTGTCCGAGCCGCCGGCGGGTGAGCACTGCGCCGCCCGGGCCATGACAGGTCTAGGCCTAGATCGTGCCCCCGTCGGTGAGCGAGGAGGACGTGAGCACTGGTGGGATGTCGTGCCGTTCGAGCACTGATCCATTAGGTCGTTGCTGTGCCTCCTTCGGCTCTGCCCCTCGGTAATCGGGTGAGAGGACGTGACGGTGATCTTTGTCGGGGATGACTGGGCCGAGGCCCACCACGATGTGGAGCTGGTCGATGAGGCGGGGCGGGTGCTGGCTCGACGCCGGTTGCCCGAGGGCGTGGCCGGGTTGAGCGTGTTGCATGCGTTGCTGGCCGATCACCTCGGCGATGACGATGAGCCCGCCGTGGTGGTGATCGGGATCGAGACCGATCGCGGGCCGTGGGTGGGCGCGTTGGTCGCGGCCGGCTACACCGTCTATGCGATCAACCCGTTGCAGGTGGCCCGTTACCGCGAACGCCACGGGGTGTCCGGGGCCAAGTCCGACCCGGGTGATGCGCACGTGCTGGCCGAGCTGGTGCGCCTGGACCGGGCCCATCACCGACCGATCGCCGGGGATTCAGCGTTGGCCGAGCAGATCAAGGTGCTCACCCGCTCGCACCAGAACATGATCTGGGCCCGCCAACGACAGGCGAACTCGCTGCGTTCGATGCTGCGCGAGTATTACCCGGCCGCGTTGGTGGCGTTCTCCGAGGACCTGGCCGGGCGCGATGCGCTCGCGGTGTTGGGGATCGCGCCCGATCCCGAGACCGGGCGGCGGTTGTCGCTGTCCAAGCTGGCCGCCACGCTGCGCCGGGCCGGGCGCCAACGCAACCTCGAGGCCACCGCGGCGCGCATCCAGGACGCACTGCGCACCGAACACCTGCGCGCCGATCCCGGGGTCGTGGACGCCTACGCCGCCGCGGCGGGCGCGATCGTCGCGGTCCTGAGCACCCTGGCCGCGCAGGAACAGGTGCTGGGCGAGGCGGTGGGCGCGGGTTTTGGCCGGCACCCGGACGCTGAGATCTATCGGAGCCAGCCCGGTCTCGGGACGGTTCTGGGCGCCCGGGTGCTCGCCGAGTTCGGGGACGACCCCGAGCGCTACCTCGATGCCAAGGCCCGCAAGAACTACGCCGGGACCTCCCCGATCACCCGCGCGTCGGGCACCAAACGCGTCGTGCTGGCCCGACACGTCCGCAACCGACGCCTGGCCGATGCGCTCTACCAGCAAGCCTTCTGCGCCCTGACCAGCTCACCCGGTGCACGGGCCTACTACGACACCCACCGCGCCCGCGGCGCCACCCACCACCAAGCCCTACGGGCGCTGGGCAACCGACTGGTCGGCATCCTGCACGGCTGCCTACGCCACCACCGCGCCTACGACGAAACCATCGCCTGGCCAAAGCCCGAACACCAAACCACCGCGGCCGCTTGACGCCATACGACCGTGGGATGTCTAGGCCAAGCGAACCCCGCGCGGGATGCGCTTCACCGGAGCGCGCAGTCGCCGGGTGGTGATGGTCACCGCGCCCAGGCCGAGCAGGGCGTCGAAGGCCAGGCCCCACGGCCACACCGGGCTCTGTGACTGACGAGCGCCCAACGGGTCCACGGTGTGGTTCGGATCGCGGACGTCACGCACCGCGCCGGCGATACCGCCCAGTGGGTCGAAGGTGAACTCGGCGTCACCGTTGGACTGCAGGTTGACGCTGAGCTTGTGCTTCTGTGGCGCGGCATCGGCCAGGATCACGAACGGGTTCGGCGCGAGTAGCCACCAGACCTTTTCCGGCCGGACATCGTCGGTGGTGCGGGTCTCCGTGCGGGTTGGGATTTGATCGGTGCTGGTGATCTGACCGTTGACGATGGCGTCGTAGTCGGGCACCTGCTCGGTCACCGTGTGCGTGCCCCGGGTGGAGGTCAGCGCCAGGCCGAAGACCACCAGCGTGCCGATGGTGAGCGCGAACACCGACAGGTAGGACACCATCGACGAGGTGCTGGTCCGGGACAACAGCCCCGACCAGCACTGGGCGATCGCGCTGATCACGCCCATGAGCACCGCGACCACCAGCACGGTGATGACCAAACGGCCCACGCCGACGCCGCCCATGAACAAGGTGGACGCGGCGATCGGGACGGCGAGGCCGAGGAACACCAGTGCCACGCCCCAGGCCGCGAACAACTTGCCCAGCGCGATCTCCGCCGGGGTGAGCAGGGTGACCTGCAGCACCGCGAGCACGCCGCGTTCCCGGTCCCCGTTGATGGATTGCGCGGCCAGGGTGGGCACGATCAGCAGGGACAACGCGAGCAGCATCAGCATGAGCCCGCCGAACACCGGCACCCCGCGTTGGTGCAGCCCGTTCACGTCGTGCACGGTGCGCCACAGCACCGTGGTCAGCGCGCCCAGGCCCAGCACCCAGACGGCCAGCAGTAACCGCACGCGGCCGGTGCGCAGTCGCACCCGGATCTCGTGCTTGGCGACCGCGGCGATGCCTGCGGCGGTGCTCTTCATCGCTCGTACCTCGCGACGGTGTTGTTCACGAGCTCGCTGCGCTCGCTCATCGGCGCTCCTCGGTCAGCCGCAGGTACGCCGATTCCAACGCACCGCCGGCCGGCGCGATCGTCGCCACCGGCACCCCGTCCCGCATCAGCGCGGTGAGCAGTTGTGCCGCGTCCGCGTCGCCGCGCAGCATTACCTGCACACCGGAGGCGTCCCGGGCATCGAAGTCCACGCCGTAGTGGCGCAGAGCGGTCAGCAGGCGGTCGGTGTCCAACGCCCGGATGCGCCACGGCACGAGCACGTCCGCGCTGCGCAACTCCGTCAGGGTCTGCTCGGCGGTGGTGTGGCCACCGGCCACGAACACCGCCCGGTCGGCCATCTCCTCCAACTCGGCGAGGATGTGGCTGGACACCAGCACGGCAGCGCCGGCGCCGGCCAGCGTGCGCAGCAGCACCCGCAGGTCCACCCGGCTGCGCGGGTCCAACCCGGACGCGGGCTCGTCGAGCAACAGCACGTCGGGGGAATGCACGATCGCCCGGGCCAGGCCCAGGCGCTGTTTCTGGCCCCGGGAGAGCACGTGCACCGGGGCATCTGCGAATTCCTCCAGGTGCACCAGGGCGAGCAGTTCGCGGGCCCGGGCCGCGCGCGCGGCCCGCGGCATCCGGTGCGCGGCGGCGAAGAACTCCAGCACTTCACGGGCCGTCAGGTTGTCGTAGCTGCCGAAGGTGTCCGGCATCCAGCCCAGCCGGCGGCGTACCTCGGACGGGGCGGCCACCGGGTCGTGCCCGGCCACCCGGAGCTGCCCGAGGTCCGGGCGCAACAGCGAGGCGAGCATCAGCATCACCGTGGTCTTGCCCGATCCGTTCGGGCCGACCAGCGCGGTCACTGACCCCGGCGGGGCGGTGAACGTCATCTGATCGACCGCCACCACCGGACCGAAGGTGCGCCGCACCCCGGCCACGCTCACGCCACCGCTCACACCGTGATGATCGGGGCGTGTCGCCGGGCCGTCGATCCTCCGTTCGGCCCATGATCACGCCGACACGCGCATCCTCGGGTCGCGTAGACACGTATCCGGAGCAGGCGATGCGTTGCTACCCGGCCCGAAGTTGCGTGTCGGGGGGTCACCCGAAGAGCGTGTCGCCCCAGAAGCGGCCGGGGCCGGGCACGCCGGGCGGGCAGGCCCACAGGCCGGAGCCGGTGTGCCGGATGTACTCGTTCATGGCATCGGAGGCCAGGTTGTGCTGCACCGGGATGAACCCGGTGCGGGGGTCGCGTTGGTAGCCGATGAAGAACAGCCCGGCGTCCAGTCGACCCAGGCCGTCCGACCCGTCCACGAACGAATACCCGCGGCGCAGGATCCGCTTGCCGTCGTTGGACAGTGGCGAGGCCAACCGCACGTGGGAGTCCTCGGGCAGCGCCTGGATATTCACCTGATCGCGCTCCAGCGTTGCCCCGGCGGGCGCGCCCTCGCGCTTGTCCCGGCCGATGATCGTCTGCTGCTCGGCCAGCGAGGTGCGGTCCCAGATCTCGATCAGCATCCGGATGCGCCGGGCCACCACGTAAGACCCGCCGACCATCCAGTCCGGGCCATCGCTCTCGTCCACCCAGACGTGCTTGGTCAATTCCTCGATCTCGTCGCCCGCGATGTTGTTGGTGCCGTCCTTGAACCCGAACAGGTTGCGCGGGGTCTGCTCGGCTGGGGTGGTCGAGGAGGTCTTGCCGAAGCCCAGTTGCGACCAGCGCACCGAGACCGTGCCGAACCCGATACGGGCCAGGTTGCGGATCGCGTGCACGGCCACCTGGGGGTCGTCCGAACACGCCTGGACGGCGATGTCGCCGTCGCAGCGCAGTGGGTCGAGGGTGTCGCCGCGGAAGTGCGGCAGCGTGACCAGCGCCTCGGGGCGGCGGCCAGTCAACCCGAAGCGCGGCGTCTTCTTCCGGGTGAACAGGCTGGGCCCGAACCCGATGGTCAGCGTGAGGCGGGACGGCGGGAGCCCGATGGCCTCGCCGGTGTCGCCGGGTGGGGCCTGCACGATCGACGGGAATGCGCCGGGGTCCAGCGCGTCCGTGCCGGAGGTCATCCGGGCCGCGGCCAGCGTCCACGCCTTGAGCATGGCGACCAGTTGGGCGCGGTCCTCGGTGCGCACGTCGAAGGTGGTGAAGTGCAACCGGTCCTGCACTGGGGTGGAGATGCCCGCCTGGTGCGGCCCGTGGAACGGCAGCGCCAGATTCAGCGGGTCCGCGGCGCCTGCGTTGGCGAAACCGGCGTCGTTGTGTCGGGCGGCCGCGGCCCAACCCAGGCTGCCGACCCCGCCCAACGCGGCGACACCGATCCCGGCCATGCCCAGCACCCGACGGCGCGAGGGGCCGGAAGGCGGCGCTGCTGCCTGCGACCGCGGGTCCGTCGGCGGGTGCGTCATGTCGACACGACCGCCGCGGCAAGCTTGCTCAACGGCTCGGCCAACGCGTTCACCGCGTCGGACAGCGCCTTGCGACCGGCGTCGTCGACCTTGCTGTAGTCCTGCCAGCCGCTGCCGTCCTTGTACTTGTCCAACGCCTTGTCCGCGTCCGCGAACTCGGTGGCCAGCGTGGTGGCCAGCGCGGAGTCCTTCACCAGCGGCTTGAGCAGCTCGTAGACCTTCTTCGCACCGTCCAGGTTGGACTTGAAGTCCCACAGGTCGGTGTGGCTGAACGTGTCTTCCTCACCGGTGATCTTGCCGGTGGCCACTTCGTCCAGCAGTTCCTTGGCGCCGTTGGCCATGCTGGTCGGGGTGATTTCCGCGTCCGGCACCCGACTCTGCAGGATGTGCAACTCGGCGAGCAGGTCGTCGCCCTGCGTGCCCATGTCCTTGGTGGTGCCGTCCACCCACAGCACCTTCTCGATCTTGTGCCACCCGGTCCAGGTCTGCCCGGACTCCAGGTCGGCCTCGCGGGTGTCCACCTTCGGGTCGATGTCACCGAAGGCCTCGGCGACCGGCTCGATGGCCTCCCAGCCGGCCCGGGAGGTCGCGAACAACGACTTGGCCTTCGCCAGGTCGCCGGCCTTCAACGCGGCCACGAAATCTTCGGTCGCCTCGATCGTGTGGTGAACCTGCTGGGCCACGTATGCCCGGTAGCCGGCGACCGCCGAGGCCGCGGAGGCCGAGGTGGGGGCGGCGGAGGCGCCGTCGCCGGTCACGGTCAGGCCGGTGTTGATGCGTGTGGAGTCCTGGGGTCGGCACGAGATCTGGTAGGACCCGGCGGCCAGTTCGGAGATCACGTCCGCGTCCGTGTTGGGGCCGATGTTCTCCCGCTCGGTGACGATGCCGCTGGTGCCGTCGGCGCCCTTGAGGATGTACACCTCGGTCACCTTGGTGCCGCCGTTGTGCACCTTCAGGGTGACCGGGCCGGAGGAGATCGCGGACTTGTCCAGCGTGCAGGCGGTGTCCGAGGCACTCACCGCGATGGTGTTGCCGCCGGCCGCGGACGGCGTCGGCGACGGGGCGCCGGCGGGGACCGGGGTCACGGTCTGCGCTTCGTCCTTACTGCCGCAAGCGCTGAGCACGGCCGCGACGGCGGCCATCGTCGCGAGCTGGGCAGCAGTGCGGAGCAGACGCATGAAGACACTCCAAATGTTTGGCAAGCCTTACCTACCTTAGGCCCGCCTACATTACGGCGTGTTGTCAGGGGGTCAAAAGTGACTTCTGCACCTTTCCGAGAGCATTTCTCGGCAACGAGTCGAGGAACACGATGCGTCGGGGACGCTTGTGCACCGACAGAGCCGTCGCCACGAAGGCCTCCAGGTCTGCGGCGACGGCGTCTGCGGCCACCACGTACGCAACGATCCGCTGCCCGAGATCGGGGTCCGGCTCCCCGACCACCGCGGCTTCGGTGACCGCCGGGTGGGCGAGCAGCGCCGCCTCCACCTCACCGGCGCCGATCCGGTAC
>DASQPJ010000075.1:0-6524 GCA_035644015.1 Sporichthyaceae bacterium | reverse complement strand
TCGTCGTTGGAGTGCCGCTTGATCTTCCAGGCCATCGACTGCCCGGAGTTCGCCGAGGCGGTATCCGGCGGGCCGAACATCATCAGCGAGGGCCACCACCAGCGGTTGGTCGCTTCCTGCAGCATCTGCCGCTGCGCGTCGGTGCCGTCCCGCAGCGCCAGCAACAACTCGAAGCCCTGTCGTTGGTGGAAGGACTCCTCCTTGCAAATGCGGATCATCGCCCGGGCGTAGGGCCCATAGGAGCAGCGGCACAGCGGCACCTGGTTGACGATCGCCGCGCCGTCCACCAGCCAGCCGATCACGCCGACGTCGGCCCACGCCGGGGTCGGGTAGTTGAAGATCGTCGAGTACTTCTGCTTGCCCGTGTGCAGCCGGTCGAGCAGGTCGGCCCGGTCCACCCCGAGGGTTTCCGCGGCCCCGTAGAGGTACATGCCGTGCCCGGCCTCGTCCTGCACCTTGGCCAGCAGGATCGCCTTGCGGCGCAGCGACGGGGCCCGGGTGATCCAGTCCCCCTCCGGCTGCATGCCGATGATCTCGGAGTGCGCGTGCTGCGCCATCTGCCGGATCAGCGTCGCGCGGTAGGCCTCGGGCATCTCGTCCCGCGGCTCGATGCGTTCGTCGGCGGCCAGCAGCGCCTCGAACTGCGTGGGGGCATGCACAACCTCGGTTGTCATGCCCCCACGCTACCCGACCGAACGTTCGGTTGGCTAGTCCCGCGCCCCCGACACGCAACTTCGTCCGGCGTTTCGGGCTATCAACACGCTCTGATAGCCCGAAACGCCGGAACAAGATGGGGTGGGGCCGAGTCAGTTGGCCAGGGCCTTCAATGTCAGGTCGAAGGTGGTCGGGTCCCAGGCCATCGCGACGTGCTCGGGGTACGCGCTCGGGTTCACGTCCTGGAGCAGGATGTTGTGCGCGTGGGCGCCGTGCAGGTAGCTGGTCTCGTTCGGGGTGACCATGTAGTCGTAGCGGGTGGCCAGCACCGTGTAGTCCACGTCGCCGACGGTGTCCCCGCCCGCATTGAGCTTCTGCAGGAACGCCGAGCCGGGCATGAACTCCGGGCAGGATGCGCAGTACTGGCCCATCTGCTCGTCGAAGGCCGGGTACCCCGCGCGTAGCTGGGTCAGGCCGGAGACGGTGGTGCCGTGGTTCGGCGGCGCCCAGGCGACGAAGTGGGCCACCTTGGCCGCGCCGCCGAGGAACTTCAGGTAGTAGCGCGGCATGATGCCGCCCTCGGAGTGCCCGACGATGTCGACCTTGGACGCCTTCGTGGTGACCAGCACGTCATCGACGAACGTGGCCAACTGCGCGGCGGAGGTCTCCATCGGCGCCAGGCCGCCACGGCCGGGCCACCTGGGGTCCTGGCCGTAGGTGAACCCGTAGACGCAGTAGCCCTGCCCGGCCAGGTACGGGGCGAAGAAGTGCCAGTTCTCCGACGCGGTGGCACCCAGGCCGTGCACCAGCACCACCGGCCGCGGGTGCGCCGCGGTCACGTGACAACCAGGGTCATTGAGACTCTGCGCGGCAGGCTCGGGGATGAAGCCGGCGATGTTGTCGCCGGGCGCGGACACGCCGGCCGGCGTGACGGCCGCGGCCGGTCCGGCCAGCAGGCCCGTCAGCAACGCGGCGGCGGCGATGGGGATGAGCAGGCTGCGCAGTGAGCGACGCACGGAAGGCCCCTTTCCGGATGCTGCGATCAACTCTGATCGCCTTCGAGACCTACCGAAGCAGAATCCGGGACAAAAAGCTAGAAGAACTTCCAAGAAATCTGTGCCAGAATGTCGTCCAACGATTTCGGAGGTGGTGCATGCCTCGCTCACTCGCCCGAGGAGCCAAGCCGCAACCGCGGCGCGACGCCCTGCTCGACGCCGCTGTAGAGGTGGTCGGCACCCACGGCCTGGCAGGCACCACGCACCGCAGCGTCACCGAGGCGGCCGGGGTGCCGTTGGCCACCGCCAGCTACTACTTCTCCTCGATCGGCGAACTGGTCGCCGAGGCGCTCACCCGCTTCGTGAACGCGCGCGCGGCGCAGATGGCCATCCCCGACCTGGGCCCGCTGGCCGAGTTCCTCACCCCCGCGGACATCGCCAACTCCTTCGCCGACCGGATCATGGATCTGCCGAAGGCACAGCGACTGGCCTTCTATGAGGTGCTGGTGAACGCTCCCCGACTGCCGGAACTCGCCGGCCCCGCCAAGCACGCGCTGGACACCTACCGGCAGGCCGCCCAGACGGGCCTGCGCGCCGTCGGCGGGCCCGCGGACGACCGCACTGCCCGCGCCTTTATCGCGCTGTCCCTGGGCATGGGGCTGCTGCACCTGGTCGACCCGGAGGGTGACGACGACCGGCAATTGTTCGAGGCGATCCGCGATCTGTTCCTCGGCCAGGAGGCCGCCGCCCTCGACCCGGACGGGATCGCCGCCCGGATGGCCCGCAACGCCGGTCAGCAGGCGGAGCACATCGAGGCCTGAGGGCGGGTCAGGACGTGTCGGCGGCGAACCGCTCGATCGCCTCGGTGCGGCCGAACAGGAAGATCACGTCGCCGGCATGCAGCACGGTTTCCATTGTCGCGTAATGGAACTCCCCGTCGGCGCCCTTCACCGCGACCACCGTGATGCCGTAGGTAGACCGGAACGTCGACGCGGACAGCGGCCGCCCCACCGCGGCGGCCGGCGCCACGGTCTTGATCATGGCGAAGTCCGCGTCCATCTCGATGTAGTCGAGCATTCGGCCCTGCACGGTGTGCGCTACCCGCTCGCCCATCTCGTGCTCCGGGAACACCACATGGTGGGCACCCACCCGGCGCAGGATGCGGCCGTGCTGTTCGCTCATCGCCTTGGCCCACACGTCCGGGATGCCCAGCTCGACCAGCAACGACGTGGTCAGGATGCTGGCCTGGATGTCATTGCCGATGGCCACCACGGCGCGCTTGAAGTCCGGCAGGCCCAGTTCGCGCAACGTGTCAATGTCGGTGGAGTCCGCGGCCACCACATGGGTGAGCTTGCCCGCCAGCCGAGCGACCAGTTCCGGACGGTGGTCGATGGCCAGCACGTCGGTGCCGTCCCGGACCAGCTGCATGGCCAGCGCCCCACCGAATCGGCCCATGCCGATCACGGCCACTGCCTCGTTGTTGCGGGCCACGGTCACTCCTCGGTGCGAGTTGGTGGGCCCAAACTAAAGCCGCCCCGGCTTCCCCCGCGAAGCACACGCGCTCAGAGGATCACGTGTGCCGCAGATCGGGGAAGGAGGCTCCCGGGGCGGCATGGCCGCAGATTCGGATCCGGACGCTGGAACGGATCCACCTCTGCAACGCAGGAAAATCATGCGCACGAAGTGTGAGAACACACTGAACGAAACGGCGGTACGGATGTTTTCTTAGTTGCCTATTAGGTACCCGGGCCAGTGTGATGCCGGTCGCATCTGCGGCGATTTGCCACACCGGATTCGTGTCGCGCTGAATCCATGTCACATACTGCAGAGGCCCTCGTGCTGGGTGCGTGAATCCCCCAGCACGGGGCATACCAATGTCCCGCCCGGCACCCGGGGGATGATCACCCCGTGCGCACCCGAACCCCCTTCGTGTTGAGTGCCGTGTTGGCGCTGCTGACGGCCTGTGGTGGCGGTGGTACCTCCGACATCAAGGCCGCGGACGCGCTGTTCGCAGCGGCCCCGGTGGTGACCCCGGACCCCGGTGGGGAGTCCGCGACGCTGACCGTGAGCACCAAGATCAAGGTGGCGTGTCGGGTCTACTACGGCACCACGAAGGAAGCCACCGACGGCTCGGCCACCGACCCGGACATGGCGGCCAGCGGCGCGCACACCACCCATCACGCGCTGATGACCGGCCTGAAGCCGGACACCACCTACTACTACCGGGTGGCGGGCACCGACCCCGGCGGCCAGAAATACGCGGCCGAACTCGGCACCTTCCACACCCCCGCGGCGAGCAGCCTGAACCGGCCCGGCACCAACATCGCCGGGAGTGCCACCGTCGCCGGGGTCTCGTCGCAGTACTCCGCGGACTACCGGGGCGCCAACGCCATCGACGGCAACGCCGGCACGGAATGGGCCAGCGCGGGCGACGGCGACAAGGCCTGGATCAAACTCGACCTCGGCTCCGTCAGATCGCTCGCCGGCCTGGGTTTCCGCACCCGCTCGATGAGCGATGGCACCGCGATCATGCGCTCGATCACCATCATGGGCGACGACGGCAAGCTGCTCGGGCCGTTCCCGGTCGACCTGGGGTTGACGATTATCCCGTTCACGCTGAAGACCCGCACGTTGAAGATCTCCGCGGCCAAGACCACCGGCGGCAACACCGGCGCGACCGAGATCGAGGTCTACGCCAAGCCCTGACCCCTGACGTCCGACTCTGGCGGCGTAAGAACGCCGCCGGCGTCGGACGTTCGGAGAGGGTTGTGCTACGGATTCGTTGCGTTACGTGAGGATTCTGTATTATTTTGAGCCATGCGCTTTGACGATGTCGCCATCCCCGCAGGCCTGGCCTGGTCCTCCCCGTTCGCCAAGTGGCAGGGGTCTCTCGCCGAGGTGTCCAGCCTGGACCTGGCCGCCGCGGTGACCACCCGCGCACTGGCCGATCGCGGCGTCGACGTCGACGCCCTGGACGGCCTGGTGCTGGGCTGGACGATTCCGCAACCGAACGTGTTCTACGGCGCCCCCACCCTGGCCGGCCGGATCGGCGCTCCGGGCCTGACCGGTCCGATGGTGGCCCAGGCCTGCGCCACCTCGGTGGCCGCGTTGGTGGCCGCCGCCGGGGCGGTTAGCGCGGGCAGCGGGCCGCAGTTGGTGGTGACCACCGACCGCACCAGCAACGGCCCGACGCTGCTCTACCCGCAGCCCTCGGCGATGGGCGGCTCCCCGCGCGCCGAGACCTGGGTGCTGGACAGCTTCGGCCGCGACCCGTGGGCGGGCACCGGCATGCTCACCGCCGGGGAGACGGTGGCCCGCAAGCACGGCATCACCCGCGGTGAACTCGACGACCTCACCGTGCTGCGCTCCGAGCAGTACCAACGCTCGCTGTCCGAGGACCGCGCCTTCGCCCGGCGCTACCAGGTCACCGTGGAGATCCCGGCCCGCCGCGGGCCCGGCCTGGTGCTGGAGGCCGACGAGGGCATCCGCCCGGCGGTGGCCGAACAGATCGCCAAGCTGGCCCCGGTGGACCCGGACGGCGTGCACACCTTCGCCTCGCAGACCCACCCCGCGGATGGCTGCGCCGGTGCGGTGGTGACCACCGTCGCCCGCGCCCGGGAGTTGTCCGGCGGCCACGGCGTGGTGCGCCTGCTCGGTGCGGGCACCGCGCGAGTGGCCAAGACCCACATGCCCGAGGCACCGGTGCCGGCCGCGTTGGCCGCGCTGGCCGCCGCCGGACTGAGCATCACCGATCTGGACGCGGTCACCACGCACAACCCGTTCGCGGTCAACGACCTGGTCTTCGCCCGGGAAACCGGGTACCCGGTGGAGCGGATGAACGCCTACGGCAGCAGCCTGATCTTCGGCCACCCGCAGGCCCCGACCGGCCTGCGCTCGATCGCCGAGCTGATCGAGGAGTTGCGGCTGCGTGGCGGCGGCGTCGGCCTGTTCACCGGCTGCGCGGCCGGCGACACCGGTGCCGCCCTGGTGCTCCGCGTCGAGGACTGACGCCCCGTCACAACCCGCTAACGTCCGACCAACTGTGGCCTATAGGCCACGATCCGTCGGACGTTAGCGGGGGTGGGGTGGGTTTCAGGCGATGCGGGTGCGGCCGGCGTCGGTGATCAGGCGGTACTCCCCCGCGGTCACCAACAACGGTGGGTCGGCCTTGAACAGCGAGGCCACCGCGGCCGGCGGCAACCCCGCCTCGCGGGCCACCTGGTGTGCCTCCAGCTTGTGCAGCCGCCCGTCCGGCGCGGCCGCGTAGCGGCGCAGCAGGTCCGTGGTTGCGGCCTCGGTGTCCACCGGCGCGGTCCGGTCCGCGGGCAGGTCGGCGGTCCGACCCTCGAGCAACGTCTCGATCGCGTTCGCGTACCGGCGGGTGAGGAAGCGCACCTGGGCCAGCACGTCCATCTCGGTCAGGTCCTGCGTATCGGCACCGCCAGAACCCTGCCAGGTGCGTTTGGGATGGCGGCGCAGGTACTCCTGCTCCAACTCCAGCATCCGCTCGGTGTGGCGGTGGAACTGCTCGGCGCTGCCGTGCAGGAACACCCAACTGCGGGTCGCGTGGGCCTGAATTCCCTGCTGGGAAAGCTCATCGTCGGAGAGCTCGGACGCCGGGACACCTTGCTCGGTCATGGGATGACCCTTCTGCTCGCTAGTCGAGCCGACGAAGTTCCTTCGCGAAACGGGCGGCGTTGGAGCAGTACCAGTCGACGCCGTAGGTGATCCATTCGTCGACCTGCTCGGGTTGCGGCATCTGGCGGAGCTTGGCCGGCACACCCAGGGCCATGTGGCCGCGGGGGACCTGCATGTCCTCGGGCACCAGCGCGCCCGCGCCGACCACGGACAGGTCCTGCGCGCCGGAGCGGTTGA
>DASQPJ010000074.1:0-9237 GCA_035644015.1 Sporichthyaceae bacterium | reverse complement strand
GAGTCGTCCTTCGTACCCACGGTCAGCGTCCAGCTGGACGAAGAGGGCGCCCGGAAGATCTTCAAGCTCATCGACGCGATCGAGGACTCCGACGACGTACAGAACGTCTACGCCAACTTCGACGTCTCCGACGAAATCATGGCGCTGATCGACGCCTAGAGGCGCAGGAGGAAGCGCAGCGATCGCTCGACCGAGCTCAGCTCCGAGCTGTCGATCATTCCCAGGCGGTGGGTCAGCCGTTTGGTGCTCACCGTGCGGATCTGCTCGGTCTGGACGTAGCTGGTGGTATCGAGGCCGGAGCTGCCTTGTTCGATCTCTACTTGGGTGGGATACCCGCGTCGGGTGCGAGTTATCGGGCACATCACTGCCAGGCCGTGGGCGTTGGCGGGGTCGTCGGAAACGACCAGGGCAGGCCGGGTTGCTCCGGCCTCATGTCCGATCGGCTGACCGAGATCGACCATCCAGACCTCTCCGCGCAGAGGGTCACGCATCGTCGAGGCCGTCGCGCAGGGTCGCATCCCACGCCGCCTGCTCCGCATCGAGTTCAGTTGTGTCGCTTGACTGCTCGGCCTCGGCTGCGGTCCGGTAGGCGTTCCAGAACAGGGCGCGCTCGTATTCGTCCAGAGCGTGAGATACGACCTGATCGGCCGTCTGCTGGGTGCTCTCGCCGATTGCCTTTATGCGGTCCCGGGTCGGCTCGGTCACCTTGATGGTCGTTGGCATTCGCGAAGTATACCGCCATCGCCGATTTCGGTATACCGCGCTGAAGCCCGGTTGGCGACACCCGCGTCGACGTCCCAAGAACCACACGCGTCACGGGGTAGCGTCGAAACCGACCTGCGGTGGCGCGCCGCGGTCGGGGGAGGGAACGTGCGCAAGCGGACGTTGGTGGCCGTCGTCGTCGGCCCGATGATCATGGCGTTGGCCACCGGTTGTGGGCCCACGATGCGGATGGCGGGTGACACGACCGCCGCGCACCCGGCCCTCAACCTGACCGCCAATGACGCCCCCCGGGTCGAGGTGGACACCTACGCGACCGCGCTGTGTTCCGGGCTGGCCAACTTCGGACTGAGCTACTCCGAGGCCAAGACGGCCCGGGCGGCCGCGTCGAAGGGTTCGGCCGTACGCGCGCGGGCGGCCATGCTCGGCTACATCGACGCTCTGGACGCCGCGCTGACCCGGGCGATCGGCGACATCCAGCAAGCGGGCGTGCCGGACCTGGCCGACGGGGCGCGGATCTCCACCGACCTACTCGGCGCACTGCAGAACGCGCAGCAGGCCAACCAGGACCTGCGGGCCAAGGTCGCCGCATTGCCCAGCAGCGACCGGTCCGCCTTCGACGCCGCGTCCGGGCCGCTCCTCGACCGCAGCGACCGCGACGTCGGCACCGCCCTGCAGAAGCTCACCAAGCTCGACGACGAGCCGGGCTTCCAAGCCGCGTTCAACCACAACCGCATCTGCCGCGCCCTCTGACGGCGCGCCGACAAAGGTTTGTCGGCGCCCCCCTCTAACGTTCATCCGAACACACGTTCGGTCGATGGGAGGGCGCGGGTGCGGGTGCTGGGCGTCGACCCCGGGTTGACCCGGTGCGGCATCGGCGTGGTGGACGGTTCGCCGGGCCGGGTGGCCGCGCTGATCGACGTCTTCGTGGTGCGCACCGCCCCGACCGAGGAACTCGGGGCCCGGTTGCTGGCCGTGGAACGCGAGGTGGAGCGGATGCTCGACCTGCATCACCCGGACGCGGTGGCGGTGGAGCGGGTGTTCAGTCAGCACAACGTGCGCACGGTGATGGGTACCGCCCAGGCCGGCGCGATTGCCGTGGTGTGCGCGGCACGGCGCGGCATCCCGGTCGCCCTGCACACCCCGAGTGAGGTCAAGGCCGCGGTCACCGGCAACGGCCGGGCGGACAAGGCGCAGGTGGGGGTGATGGTCACCCGCCTGCTCCGGCTGGAGGAGATGCCGCGCCCCGCGGATGCCGCGGACGCGCTGGCGTTGGCCATCTGCCACCTGTGGCGGGGTCCGGCCGTCAATCGGTTGGCCGCTGCGGTGGCGGCATCGAGAGGAAGGCAACAGTGATTTCCTTCGTGTCCGGGCGGGTGGCCGCCCTGGGGCCGGACGCCGCGGTGATCGAGGTCGGCGGCATCGGGCTGAGCGTGGAGTGCACCCCGAACACGCTGGCCGGCTTGCGCCTCGGCGAGCGCGCGCACCTCGCCAGCACGCTGATCGTGCGCGAGGACTCGCTCACCCTCTACGGCTTCGTCGACGACGACGAGCGCGCTGTGTTCGACCTGCTGCTCACCACCAGCGGCATCGGCCCGCGGATCGCGCAGGCGATGCTCGCGGTGCACGAACCCGACGCGTTGCGTCGCGCCGTGGCCATCGAGGACCTCAATGCGTTGATGAAGGTGCCCGGCATCGGACGCAAGGGCGCCCAGCGGATCGTCCTGGAACTCAAGGACCGCCTCGGCCCGCCCCGCGGCGGCGCCACGGTGCCGGCGCCCGCCCGCTCCGTCGAGGACGACCGCCGTGCGCAGGTGCACGGGGCACTGCTCAACCTCGGCTGGCAGCCGCGTGAGGCCGAGGCCGCGCTGGACGTGGTGGCCGCTGACCTCGCGGCCGAGGGCGCCGGCGTCGAGCAGGCCGCCGTCCCGGAGCTGCTGCGGTTGGCGTTGCGCACCCTGGGCCGCACCCCGTGATCCCGAACCAGGGCGAACCCACGCTCGTCGACCCTGCCGTGCAGCCTGACGACACCGCGATCGAGGCCGCCCTGCGGCCCAAGCGGCTGGCCGAGTTCGTCGGTCAGCCACGGGTACGCGAGCAGCTCTCCCTGGTGCTGGAGGCGGCCCGGTTGCGTGGCCGCCCGCCGGACCACGTGTTGTTCTCCGGCCCGCCCGGCCTGGGCAAGACCACGCTGGCCATGATCGTGGCCGCCGAGCTGGGTGCCCCGCTGCGGGTGACCAGTGGCCCGGCCATCCAGCACGCCGGGGACCTGGCCGCGCTGCTGTCCTCGCTGGCCGAGGGTGAGGTGCTGTTCCTCGACGAGATCCACCGGATGGCCCGACCCGCCGAGGAAATGCTGTACATGGCCATGGAGGACTTCCGGGTGGACGTGGTGGTCGGCAAGGGTGCCGGGGCCACCGCGATCCCGCTGGAGATTCCGCCGTTCACCCTGGTCGGGGCCACCACCCGGGCCGGCCTGCTGCCCGGCCCACTGCGCGACCGGTTCGGTTTCACCGCCCACATGGACTTCTACGCCGCCGACGAACTGCGCCAGGTGCTCCGCCGTTCCGCCGAGTTGCTCGATGTCGACCTGGCCGAGGACGGCGCCGCGGAGATCGCCGGCCGATCCCGGGGCACCCCGCGGGTCGCCAACCGGTTGCTGCGTCGAGTGCGCGACTACGCCCAGGTGCGTGCCGACGGGCGGATCACGGTCAGCGTGGCCGCCGCCGGGCTGGCCCTCTACGACGTGGACGCGATTGGCCTGGACCGGCTGGACCGGGCCGTGCTGGACGCGCTGGTGCGCCGCTTCGGCGGCGGTCCGGTTGGGCTGTCCACGCTGGCCGTCGCGGTCGGCGAGGAAACCGAGACCGTCGAGGAGGTCGCCGAGCCGTTCCTGGTCCGGGCCGGCCTGCTGGCCCGCACCCCGCGCGGTCGGGTGGCCACCGCGGCCGCCTGGGCCCACCTGGGGCTTGCGGTGCCGCCCGGATTGCCGGGGCAGCCCCAGCCAGTGCTGTTCGACACGGTCGACGGTGCGGGGTCCGTGCCGTGACCCGGGCGTAGACTCCGCCAGTTGTGGACCCGAATGTCATTCTGCTCGTCCTGATCATTGGGGCCTTCTATCTGCTCGTCCTCGCCCCGGCGCGCAATCGCAAGCAGCGCGCCGCCGACATCAAGGAGAACTTGAAGCCGGGGGTCGAGGTGATCACCACCTCGGGGATGTTCGGCCGGGTGACCCGGGTAGACGAGGACGAGATGACCCTGGAGGTGGCGCCGGGGGTGGAGGTGCGCTACGTCATCGGGGCACTGCGCAAGATCCTGGTGCCGAAGGCGGAGGACTCCGAGGGCAAGGTCGAGTCCGAGAACGCTGATCAGGGCCCCGGCGACGCACAGGACGGCGAGCCGCCGGCGCCGAAGAACATCTGAGCATCCGAGCCGGCAGGCTGTGGCCCGGGCACTCCGTGCGTGCGCGATGAGTTGAATGAACGTCGAGTGAGTGAGAGGCAGGAACGTGGCAGCAGGCAAGGGCGGCCCGAAGCGGCGGCCGTCCGCGGGCGGCACGCCGGGGCAGTCGTTGATCTTCTTGCTGGTGCTGATCGTGGCCGGCATCGCGACGATGATCGGCACGGACTCGAAGAAGCCGCGCCTGGCCATCGACCTCGACGGCGGGACCAGCGTCACGCTGACCGCCAAGGCGGTGCCCGGCGAGGGCGACAACCCCAGCAACAACGGCAAGGTCACGCCGACGGCCATGAAGCAGGCCGTGAAGATCATCCGCCAACGGGTCAACGGGTTCGGCGTCTCCGAGGCCCAGGTGACCACGCTGGGCGGCGACAACATCGTGGTCGCGGTGCCCGGCAACACCAAGAACGTGGCCGAGCAGGTCGGCCGGACCGCGCTGCTGCGCTTCCGTCCGGTGATCGTGGAAGGTCCGGGCACGCCGGCCAGTGCGGGTGCGGTGCCCGGTGGCGGCTTCCCCGGCGCTGGTGTCCCCGGTCAGGGCCGGGTGGTCTCCCACGCACTGATGCCCGCCGCCTCGCCCAGCCCGGACCCGTCGGCGAGCGCCTCGGCCTCCCCGTCGAGCAAGCCATCCGCCTCGGCCAAGCCCTCGTCGTCGGCCAAGGCCTCGGCCAAGCCGTCGGCGGCCGCCGCCCCGGACGACTCGACCTCTCCGGAAGGCCAGAACGTCGACGCGATCCCGGCCAGTGTGCGCAGCGAATATGCACAGAAGGACTGCAGTCGGGGCGACCCGAACGCCGTCGGCGACACCGCCGCGCCCACCGACTACGTAGTGGCCTGTGACAGGCCGGACGCCGGCTACCAGAAGTACCTGCTGGGCCCCAGCGAGGTGCAGGGCACCCAGGTGAGCAGCGCGAGCGCGGCGCTGCCGAGCGGGGCCAGCGTGGGCGCCTGGCAGATCGACATGAACTTCAACGGCAGCGGCTCCAGCGCCTTCCAGAAGGTCACCAAGCGCCTTGCCGGCCTGCAGACGCCGCAGAACAAGTTGGCCATCACCCTGGACGGCGTGGTGCAGTCCGCGCCGACCGTCAATGAGGAGATCGGCACCGGTCAGGCGCAGATCACCGGCAGCTTCACCCAGCAGGAGGCCTCCGACCTGGCCAACGTGCTGAAGTACGGCGCCCTGCCACTGGCGTTCACCCAGTCCAAGGTGGACACCGTCTCGGCCACCCTGGGTTCCGACCAGTTGCACGGCGGCCTGATCGCGGGCGGCATCGGCCTGCTCCTGGTGGTCCTCTACTGCCTGTTCTTCTACCGCGGGCTGGGCGTTCCGGCACTGCTCGGGTTGACCCTGGCCGCGGGCATGTCCTACATGGCGATCTCGCTGCTCGGTAAGGGCATTGGCTATCGGTTGTCCATCGCAGGCATCGCGGGCACCATCGTGGCCATCGGCATCACCGCGGACTCCTTCGTGGTGTTCTTCGAACGATTGCGCGACGAGATTCGGGACGGGCGAACACCCCGGGCCGCCGTCGAGTACGGCTGGAAGCGCGCCTGGCGCACCATCCGCACCGCGAACTTCGTCTCGCTGCTGGCCGCCGGCGTCCTGTACTACTTCTCGGTCGCGGACGTGAAGGGCTTTGCGTTCACCCTCGGCATGGCCACGATGATCGACGTCGTGGTGATCTTCCTGTTCACCAAGCCGGTGGTCACCCTGCTGATGCGCCGCCCGTACTTCGCGCGGGGCAAGAAGTGGTCCGGGGTCAGCCCGGAGAGCCTTGGCCTGAAGCGGCGTTCGCCGTTGGCCGGGGTCGGCACCACCACGGTGAAGGAGGCCTGAGATGGCGCGTTTGACCGATCTCGGTGGCCAACTGCAAAGCGGCGAGAAGTCCTTCAACATCATCGGCAACAAGAAGAAGTTCTTCATCGCCAGCGGGGTGCTGCTGCTGGTCGCGGTGCTCGGGCTCGCCTTCCGTGGCCTGGACCGGGGCGTGGAGTTCAAGGGGGGCGCCGTATTCGACGCCAAGGCGCAGGGCATCTCGGTGGCCGACGTGCGTGGTGCGGTCGAGGACGCGGGCGCCAAGGAACCCAAGGTGCAGAAGCTCGGCTCGGACCGGGTGCGGGTGGAGACCGGTGCCCTGCAGGAGGGCCAGGCCGCCAAGATCCGCGACGCGATGAGCAAGCGGCTCGGCATTCCGGCGGAGGAGATCGACCAGCAAATCGTCGGTCCGTCCTGGGGTTCGGACATCAGTCACAAGGCCGTGAAGAGCCTGATCATCTTCCTGTTCTTGCTGGCGATTTACCTGGGCATCGTCTTCGAGTGGAAGCTCGCGGTGGGCGCGCTGATCGCGCTGATCCACGACGTGGCGATCACCGTCGGCATCTACGCGGTGGTCGGCTTCACGGTCAGCCCGGCCACCGTGATCGGTCTGCTGACCATCCTCGGTTACTCGCTCTACGACACCGTGGTGGTCTACGACAAGCTCAAGGAGAACACCGCCAACCTCACCAACGCCAACCGCTACACGTACAGCAGCGCGGCGAACATGGCTATTAACCAGACCCTGATTCGCTCGATCAACACCTCGCTGATCGCGCTGCTGCCGGTGGCCGGACTGTTGTTCGTGGGTGCCGGTCTGCTCGGCGCGGGCGTGCTCAAGGACCTGGCGCTGGTGCTGTTCGTGGGTATGGCCGTCGGTGCGTATTCCTCGATCTTCATCGCGACGCCCCTGGTGGCCCTGATGAAGGAGCGCGAACCGGAGATGCAGGCCTTGGCCAAACGGGTCGCGCAGCGCCAGGCCGCGGGCAAGGACGTCCGGCCGTCCCCCGAGGCCATCGACGGTGAGGCCACCGACGCGGTGCCGGCCCCGGCCGGTGTGCCGGCCCGACCCGCGGCCGCGCCGGGCGAGCGGGTACAGCCCAAACGTGCGCCGCGTGCCCGCCGGCCACCGCCGCAGAAGTAGCCGACGACGGGCCGGGTGATGAGCGAGGACCGGGCGGACTGGCGCAAGCTGGTTCGCGACGTCCCGGACTTCCCCAGCCCTGGCATCCTCTTCAAGGACATTGCCCCGGTACTCGCCGACTCTGCGGCGCTGGCCGCGATGACCGCCGAGTTCGTCGAGGTCTGCCGCGGTGAACGGGTGGACATGGTGGTGGCCGTGGAGGCCCGCGGGTTCATCCTCGGCGCCCCGGTGGCCCTCGCGCTGGGCGCGGGCTTCGTGCCGGTGCGCAAGCCCGGCAAGCTGCCGCACCTGACCCGCTCGGTGGCCTACGCGTTGGAGTACGGCGAGGCCGTGCTGCACATGCATCTGGACGCGTTGCAGCCCGGCGACCGGGTGCTGATCGTCGACGACGTGCTGGCCACCGGCGGCACCGTGGCGGCCACCGTGGCGTTGATTCGCGAGGCCGGGGCGGAACCGGTGGCTGCGGCCGTGCTCTTGGAGATCGCCGCGTTGGGCGCTCGGGCGGTGCTGGCGCCGCTGCCGGTGCACGTCCTGCTCAGCGTCTGAGCTGGGGCGCAGCGGCCAACTACCATGGAGACGTGACCGACCAGGCCGTTCCCGCAACCGCGCCGGAGCCGGTCCCGACGGTGACCGCGCCGTCCGGGATCGGCGCCACCCGCCGCGTCCGGGCCCGGCTGGCCCGATTGGCCGGCCAGCGCACCTCGGTGGTCAACCCAGTACTCGAGCCGCTGTTCCGCAGCGTGCGGCAGACCCACCCCAAGGCCGACCTGAAGATCCTCGAGCGGGCCTACGAGACCGCCGAGGAATGCCACCGCGGGCAGTTGCGCCGCAGCGGCGAGCCGTACATCACCCACCCGCTGGCCGTGGCCACGATTCTGGCCGAGCTGGGCATGGAGCCGCCCACGCTGTGCGCGGCCCTGCTGCACGACACCGTGGAGGACACCGACTACACGCTGGAGACGGTGACGGCGGACTTCGGCCCGGAGATCGCCGCACTGGTGGACGGCGTCACCAAGCTGGACAAGGTCCGCTACGGCGATGCCGCCCAGGCCGAGACCGTGCGCAAGATGGTCATCGCCATGGCCCGGGACATCCGGGTGCTGGTGATCAAGCTCGCGGACCGGCTGCACAACATGCGCACGTTGCGCTACATGCCACCGGCCAAGCAGGACCACACCGCGCGGGAGACGTTGGAGATCTACGCGCCGCTGGCCCACCGGCTCGGTATGAACACCGTGAAGTGGGAGCTGGAGGACCTCTCCTTCGCCACCCTCTATCCGAAGATGTACGACGAGATCGTCCGGCTGGTCGCCGACCGGGCGCCCAGCCGCGACGAGTACCTGTCCAAGGTGATCGACGCCGTCGAGGCGGATCTGCGCCCCGCGCGGATCAAGTGCCGGGTGACCGGGCGACCCAAGCACTACTACTCGATCTACCAGAAGATGATCGTGCGCGGTCGCGAGTTCGGCGACATCTTCGACCTGGTCGGGGTGCGCATTCTGGTCGACTCGGTGCGGGACTGCTATGCCACGCTCGGCGTGGTGCACGCGCGGTGGAACCCGGTGCCGGGCCGGTTCAAGGACTACATCGCGATGCCCAAGTTCAACCTCTACCAGTCGCTGCACACCACGGTGATCGGGCCGGAGGGCAAGCCGGTCGAACTGCAGATCCGCACCCAGTCCATGCACCGGCGTGCGGAGTACGGCGTGGCCGCGCACTGGAAGTACAAGGCCGAGGCGAACGGGGAGGCGACCGCGGTCGGCCCGGCCGCCAGTTCGGGGGAGAAGGCGGCCGGCGAGGACATGGCGTGGCTGCGCCAACTGCTGGACTGGCAGAAGGAGACCGCCGACCCGAGTGAATTCCTCGAGGCGCTGCGCTTCGACCTGTCCGGGGTCGAGGTCTACGTGTTCACCCCGGCCGGCGACGCCATCGCCCTGCCCACCCGATCCACCCCGGTGGACCTGGCCTACGCGGTGCACACCGAGGTCGGGCATCGCTGTGTCGGCGCCCGGGTCAACGGGCGGTTGGTGCCACTGGAGTCGCAATTGGCCAACGGCGACGTGGTGGAGATCCTCACCGCGAAGGGCACCGGGCCGGG
>DASQPJ010000073.1:0-2686 GCA_035644015.1 Sporichthyaceae bacterium | reverse complement strand
GTAACGGGCGCGAGGGCATGGTGCGCTGGGCGCTACGGGCCGGTCTGGTGGCCGGTGGTGCCGTGGCTACCACGATGGTCGGCCGGCGTATGGTCCGTCGTTCCGCTGCGGGCGAGGGCGAGGGAGTGGCGCTCGGTTCGTTGCACACCGAGCCGTTGACCGTCACCGCCGACGACGGGGTGGCGTTGTGCGTGGAGGTCGAGGAGGCCGACCACGATGACCCCGCGGCGCCCACCGTGGTATTCCTGCCCGGCTTCTGCCTGAACATGGATGCCTGGCACTTCCAGCGTTTGGACCTGAGCGGCGCGGTCCGCTGTGTGTTCTATGACCAGCGCGGGCACGGGCGTTCCGGGCGCGGGGTCAAGGCGCACACCACGATCGAGCAGTTGGCCCGCGACCTGCACACGGTGCTCGAGGCCACGGTGCCCACCGGACCGGTCGTGCTGATCGGGCACTCGCTGGGCGGCATGGTGGTGATGGCCTACGCGCAGACTCACCCCGAGGAGTTCGGCAAGCGGGTGGTGGGGGCGGCGCTGATCGCTACCTCGGCGGGCCGGCTGGCCGAAATGACGCTGGGCCTGCCCGCCGCGGTGGTGCGCGGGCTGTGGCCGTTCTCGCCCGGAGTGGTCGGGGTGGTGACCAACCGGCCGATGCTGATCAAGCGCGGCATCGGCGCGGACCGTGACGTCGGCCTGTGGGTGACCCGACGACTGTCCTTCGGCGGTCGGGACGTCCCACCGGATGTCGTCCGGTTCGCCGGATCGATCCTGAACACCACGCCGTTGGACGTCTTCGGCGAGCTCTTCCCGGAGTTCGATCGGCACGACAAGGAAGCGGCACTGCCGATCTTCCGGTCCTGTCCGACGTTGATTCTGGCCGGCGGCAAGGATGTGCTCACCCCGGCCGACCACAGCCGCGGCATGGCCGTGCAGATACCTGAGGCGGAGTTCACCATCCTCGAGGGCGCCGGTCACCTGCTGATGCTGGAGTGCCCCGACGCGGTGAACGCCGCGCTGCGCCGGTTGCTGGAACGCGCCCGACTGACCGGTGGTCGCCGGGCCGCCCGACGGGCCGCCGGGTGAACCCCCCGGCCGCGGTGGGCGACACCGCCGCGAACGCCGCCGCGGCCACGGACTGGCTCGATCTGACCGGGCGGTTGAGCTGCTGCACCGCGTGCGCGGACCTGGTTGCCTCGCGCAAGCAGGTGGTGGTCGGAGACGCCCCGGCCGGCGCCGAGCTGTTGCTGCTCAGCGATGGCCCCAACCCCTACGAGGACAACACCGGCCGACCGCTGGTGGGCCGTTCCGGGCACCACCTGGATTTCGTGATGGCGGAGATCGGTGTGCTGCGCCGCAACGTCGCCGCGCTGGTCGTGCTCAAGTGCCGTCCCGGCGAGGGTCGGATGGTCGAGCGCGCGGAGTTCGAGCGGTGCCGGCCGTGGACCATGCGACAGATCGAATTCATCGACCCGCTGCTGATTGTGACGCTGGGTCAGATGGCTACGGAGTGGGCGCTGGGGCGGGGCACCACGCTCAGTTCGGTACGCGGGCACCTGCATCTGTTCGGCAGCCGGCCGCTGTTGCCCACCTTCCATCCGTCCAGCGCGATCCGGGTGGGGCGCACCGGAGCTCCGGCCATGGTGCTGGAGCAAGACCTGCGCTATGCCGCCGGTCTGTTGCCGCGCCTGCGTGCGTTGCGGTCCGGCGCGACCGCGGGGACGCAGTGAGTACCGGGGTGGTGATTCGCCTCGAGGTGCCCACCGCGGCGGAGATGCGGGCGCTGGGCGGGCGGCTGGCGGGGCTGCTGCGCCGCGGGGATCTGGTGGTGCTGACCGGGGACCTGGGGGCGGGCAAGACCACCCTCACCCAGGGACTGGGCGCCGCGTTGGGCGTGCGCGGGCGGATCTGCTCGCCGACGTTCGTGATCTCCCGGGTCCATCCCTCCGAGGTGGGTGGCCCGGCACTGGTGCACGCGGACACCTATCGGATGGCCGATGCCGCCGAGGTTGCGGACCTGGACCTCGACGAGTCAATGCCCGACTCGGTCACCGTGGTCGAGTGGGGTGCCGGGCTGGTCGAGGCGTTGTCCACGGACCGCTTGGAGCTCGTACTGTCCCGGCGCGCCGAGCGTCCGGTGGACGCCGATCCGGACGATCCGAGCGCGGCGATCCGTGAGGTGAGCATCACTGCGGTGGGTGCGCGCTGGGCCGGCGTCGAGCTGACCGCCGCACTTCTTCCATAAGCTTGCGCCCGTGCTGCTGCTCGCCATCGATACCGCCACCCCCTCGGTGGGTGTGGCGCTGTGCCGCGACGGCGAGGAGCTTGCTCGGCACGCGGTGGTGGATGCCCGCCGACACAACGAGACCCTCGCGGTCGGGGTGGCCGACGTGTTGGCCCGCGCCGGCCTGACGCCCCGTCAGCTCGATGGGATCGCGGTGGGGGTCGGGCCCGGCCCGTACACCGGGTTGCGGGTCGGATTGATGACCGCGCGGTCGTTGGGCCATGCCCTGGGCATCGGCGTACACGGGGTGTGCAGCCTGGACACCCTCGCCGCGGAGGCCGGTTTGGCCGGTGAGTTCCTGGTGGCCACCGACGCGCGGCGCAAGGAGGTCTACTGGGCGCGGTATCGCGACGGGGTGCGGATTGCGGGGCCGGACGTGGCGTTGCCCGGCGCGGTCGCGTATGAC
>DASQPJ010000072.1:0-3412 GCA_035644015.1 Sporichthyaceae bacterium | reverse complement strand
TCGCGTTGCAGGTCGGCCAGTCGGCGACCGACCCGACGAGCGGGCACCACGAACACCGGCAGCAACACCAGCGCGATCAGCGTGACCTGCCAGGACAGGGTCAACATGACGGCGCCGGCCAGCAGCAGCGTGACGGTGTTGGAGACGATCCCGGACAGGGTGGTGCTGAACGCGCGTTGCGCGCCGATCACGTCGTTGTTCAGCCGGGAGACCAGCGCGCCGGTGCGGGTGCGGGTGAAGAAGGCCACCGGCATGCGCTGCACGTGGTCGAACACGGCGGTGCGCAGGTCGAGGATCAGGCCCTCACCGATGCGCGAGGACAGCAGCCGGATGCACAGGCTCAGCGCCGCGTCCAGCACCGCCAGCGCGGCGATCACCAATGCGAAGACGACCACGACGTGGGTGGGTCGGTGGGCGACGATCGCATTGATCACGTGCCCGGCCAACAGCGGTGCGGCCACGGTCAGGCAGGCCGAGGCGACGGACAGTGCGACGAACGCGAGCAGGGCGCGGCGGCGGGGCCGGGCGAACTCGGCGATGCGCCGGGCGGTGGCCGCGGAGTAGGGCCGCCGTTCCTGCGAGGCGTTCATCGTGTGCCACATGGAGCTCCATGCGGCGACTTCCATGCTCATACAGACCCCTGACGCGGTGATGCGAACTGCAATCACGTTAGCTCGCCGGGGCGACAGAACAGGCCCGCTTGGCGCGGCCCGCTGGGCTCAGCCGCCGCCGTAGCGCAGGCGCTGGTAGACCACCGCGGAGCGGGACAGCTCGTGGAAGTACTTGATCAGGGTGACGCAGAAGCCGATGCCGCCCAGGCCGACCACGATGAAGGCGATCGCGGCCCACAGGGTGGCCAGCGGGGTGCGCGTGACCAGGCGCCGACGGGCTTCGGTGCGGGTGGTGGTCAGCGTGGTGCCCTCGGCCGCGGCGGAGACACCGATCTCGTCCTCCACGCCCTCCGGCACGACCTCTTCGTCCAACCAGGTCTCGTCGTCCTCGTCGAGCTCCATGTCGGTCGGGCCGCCGGCGGCCTCGGACTCCTTGGCGGCCCGGGCGGCCTCCATGGCCAGCAACCAGGTGGCCACGCCCATCAGCAGGAACAGGCCGATCTTCGTGTAGAGGGCGTAGTAGTACGGCAGGCCGTAGGGCTCGTGCTTGAGCTGGGTCCAGTCGGAGCCGGAGATCGGCGGGTCGAAGGGAGCCTGCTTGTAGAGCAGCCAGACGCCGGTGCTCAAGGTCAGGACGTAGGTGCCCCACAGGGCGTTGAGCAGCAGTTCCCGCTTGACCTGGAGCAGGTGCAGGCCGATTGCCGAGGGAATCCGGCGCAGCTGTGGGATCGCCACCAGGGCGGTGAGGATCGCCAGGATCGCCCAGACGCTGGCCATGATGACGTGGAACTGCAGCATCACAACGTGGAAGAAGTTGCCGTGCGGGCGCGAATCGGCGGGGTCGCTCACAGCGGCAACCAGCAGCGCCTTAAGCATCATCGAGTGTGGCCTTTCGTCGCGCCCCGTCGACTCGTTGAGCCTTTCCGCGAGCCTACGGTGGGCCTGTCGGCATGTCCACGAGGGCCGTCACGTCCCACCGCGCGTCGAATCGGGTTAACGCAGGGTTCACGCGGTCGGCGCAGTGATACTGAGCGTTACCTGGGAACGACCCTAGACTTCACTGCCACGAGGCTGGATGAGAGGGGCGTGGCTGCCGATGGACGAGCACGTCGAGGCCGTGATGGCGACATCCCGATTGTTGATGTCGGTGGTGGCCGATTCGGTGGCGCCGATAGCGGAATTCATCACCATCGCCCAATACCGGGCGTTGGTGATTGTGGCGAACAGCGGGCCGCTGAACCTCAACGAGGTGGCGGCGGCGCTGAGCGTGCACCCGTCGAACGCCACCCGGGCGTGCGACCGCCTGGTCGAGGCGGGCCTGCTGGCCCGCACGGAGTCGCTGCAGGACCGGCGGCGGGTGGATCTGACGCTGACCGCGTCGGGCATCGCGCTGATTCAGCGGGTCGCTGATCACCGCCGGGACGCTATTGAGCGGGTGCTGGCCCGGATGGTCCCCGAGGACCGGGAGTCGCTGGCGCAGGCGCTGGGCGGGTTCCTGGCGGCCGCGGATGGTGAGCCGCACGCGCAGTGGGCCGAGGAGCTGCGTCAGGTGCCCGCGTTGGTGGGGATGAACTAGACACTCGCGGTACTCAGACCCGCGGTCGCCCGAAAGGGGGCCGCGGGTTTCTGCTTGTCCGGGGGGCCTGCGTGGTCACCCGCGCTGTACAGCGCCCATGACCGGCGGAGGCATGTTGGACGGGCCAAACTGGTCACCCGCGCAGTACAGCGGGGGTGACCACCGATCGGCCGCGTCTGCACTGCGCTGGTGACCGTTTTCAGGTCTCCAGCCGGGCCGATTCTGGTTCTGCGCGCTGTACAGCGCGGGTGACCGGCGGTGCTACACAGGGGCGCGCCCGGACATACGACGACGGCCCCCGCCCGAGATGCGGGGGCCGTCGTGGTGCGCGGTGATGGGTTACTGGTGGATCTCGTTGTTGCCGCCGTCACCGACGATCTGGTCGATACCGGAGCCGCCGTACAGCAGGTCGTTGCCTTCGCCACCGGAGATGCGGTCATTACCGGCGCCGCCGAGGATCTCGTCGTAGCCGTCGCCGCCGCAGAGGATGTCGTCGCCGTGGCCGCCGAGGATCAGGTCGTCACCGCCGAGACCGTAGATGATGTCCTTACCCGGAGTGCCGATCAGCTTGTCCGGCCCGTTGGTGCCCATGATCGGGTTGTAGCCGGCCGGGGGCGGGGTGCCGAGTGAGCACTCGGCGATCTGATCGTCGTCATCGATGATCGTGCCGATGGCGACAGCGTCGCCGAGGTGGAAGTTATTGACCGGGTCGCCCGGGTCGGTCAGGCCCGCGGGGAGCAACAGATCCGACAGAGTCAGCCGGAAGGTCTCGTCCGGCTCGACCGCCGTGTCACCGTTGACCGTGACCTGGACGTTGGCGTGGTTCGCGCCTGCGGGGATGTTGACCACCTGCGCCGCGAGTGGCGCGTAGTCCGCGGGGGAAGTGGCGGTGATGTCCTCGGTGGTCGCTTTCACGGTCATAGCCCCGCAGCTGGACGGGTTGGACACATGGATCGGGAAGTTCATGATCGTCGGGCCGGCGTTGCCCTCGACCACTGAGGCGTTCCCGACCGAGACCACCGCGTGGCTGACGCAGGCGTTGTAGCGCAGCACCACGAGACCGGGGGAGTTAAACGGGCCGCGGGCGTAGGTGCCGCCGCCGATGCTGGCGCCGGAGCCACCGCCACCGCCTCCGCCGTTGTTGCCGGTGCCCTGGTTCCCGGGTGCGCCGGCTGCGGCGCCGCCGCCACTGGCGCCACCGGCCCCATTGCTCAACAGACCGTTC
>DASQPJ010000071.1:0-8243 GCA_035644015.1 Sporichthyaceae bacterium | reverse complement strand
TGATCGACCTGTCCACCCTGGCCTGCGCGGAAGCCGCGGCCGGTACCCCGGCTGACGTGGACGCCGTGCGCCGCATCGTGGCCGCCGAGGTGGCCAACTACGCGACTGAGCAGCGGGCTGCGCAGGTCGCCCCGACCGTGGTCGCGCTGCGCACCATGGCCGACGACGTGGTTGCCGCGGAGATGCTGCGGCTCGAGGGGCGGCTGCCCGAGCTGGACCCGCGGCACCGCGAGGAGGTCGCCCGGTCGGTGCGCCGCGTGGTGGACAAGCTGCTGCACGGGCCCACGGTGCGGGTCAAGGAACTGGCCGGCGGCCCCGATGGGCACGCTTACGCTGCGGCGCTGCGCGAGCTGTTCGACCTGGACCGCAACGCGGTCGAGGCGGTCACCCGGGCCGATCTGAATGGCGAGGACGCGGCGCTGTTGCCGGACCTCGACGGACTGGACGCCCTGTGACCGCCGTCCTCCGTCTGGGCACCCGGGGCAGCGCCCTGGCCCTGGCGCAAGCAACCGGCGTGGCCGCGGACCTCACCGCCCTGACGGGTCGTCAGGTCGAGCTGGTGCAGATCAGCACCAAGGGCGACACCTCGAGCGAGCCACTGGACCAGATCGGCGGCACCGGGGTCTTCGTCAGCGCGCTGCGGGAGGCGCTGCTGGACGGGCGTATCGATCTCGCCGTGCACTCGCTGAAGGACCTACCCACCGCCGACGCGCCCGGCCTGGTGATTGCCGCGGTGCCGCCCCGCGAGGACCCGCGCGACGCCCTGATCACTCGGGACGGCCTCATGCTCGGCGAACTGCGGCCCGGTGCGAAGCTCGGCACCGGCTCACCGCGCCGGATGGCCCAACTGCAGGCGTTGGGCTTCGGGCTGGAGGTCGTCGGGGTGCGCGGCAACGTGGACACCCGGCTGCGCAAGGTCGCGGCCGGCGAACTGGACGGCGTGGTGCTGGCCCGCGCGGGCCTGGCCCGGCTGGGCCGGTTGGCCGAGATCAGCGAGGTGCTCGACCCGATCCAGATGCTGCCCGCGCCCGGTCAGGGCGCGCTGGCCGTGGAATGCCGGGCGCCGGACACCGACGCCGCGGCGGCGGAGTTGTGCGCGCTGCTGGCCGGCCTGAACGACCCGGACACGCGCGCGGTCGTCACTGCCGAGCGCGCGTTGCTGGCCACCCTCGAGGCCGGGTGCACCGCCCCGGTCGGCGCGCTGGGTGAGGCCATCACCGGCGACGACGAGTACGAGGACGAGCTCTACCTGCGTGCGATTGCGCTCAGCACGGACGGGTCGGACAGCGTGAAGCTGTCGGTCACCGGACCGTTGGCCGACGCGGAGGCCCTCGGCCGCAAGCTCGCCGACGAGATGCTCAGCGAGGGCGCCAAGGATTTGATGACCGACGGAAGTTGGGAGCACCAGGAATGAGCCCCACCCGCAAGGCCAGTGCCAAGACCGCCCCCGCCGCGGCCCCCGCCAAGCCGGCCCTGCCGGCCGGCTCGGTGGCGTTCGTGGGCGCCGGTCCGGGAGACCCTGGCCTGCTCACCATCCGCGCCGTAGAACTGCTTGCCGAGGCCCAGGTCGTGGTCCTCGCCGAGCACTCCCGCGAGCAATACCTTCCGGGCTGCGGGCCGGACGTCACCGTGCTCGACGGCGCGTTCGATGCCGCGGGTGCGGCGTTGACCCCGGCGGCTCGGGCCAAGGTGCTGACCACCGCGGCCAAGGGCGGGCGACGCGTGGTGCGGCTGATGGACGGCGACCCCGGACTGAGCGGCACGCTCGCCGAAGAGGCCGCGGCCTGCCTGAAGGCCGGGCTGGAGTTCCAGGTCGTGCCGGGCGTCGCCCCGATCAGTGCGGTGCCGGTATTCGCCGGGGTGCCGCTGACCAACCGGACCGTGCGTGAGGTGCGGGTGGTCGACGCGCAGGATCCGAAGGTGGACTGGGCCGCGTTGGCCAGCAAGGACGCCACCCTGGTGGTGACCAACACGACCAGCACCGCGCTGGTGTCCGGCGCCGCGGCCAAGTTGGTCGAGGCGGGTCTGGACCCGGCCACCCCGGTGCTCACCACCTGGGCGGGCACCACCACCGCGCAGCGCACCGTGGCCGCCACGTTGGCCGACATCGGTAAGGCGCTGCCGCACGAGCCGCTGGAGCCGGCCGGGCTGACGGTGATCGGCGATGTGGTGGCGCTGCGCGAGTCGCTGTCCTGGTTCGAGACCCGTCCGCTGTTCGGTTGGCGGGTCCTGGTGCCGCGCACGAAGGAGCAGTCGGCGGGGTTGGTGTCCCGGCTGCGTTCGTTCGGTGCGGTGCCCGAGGAGGTGCCGACCATCTCCGTCGAGCCGCCGCGTGCCCCGCAGCAGATGGAGCGGGCGATCAAGGGTCTGGTCACCGGGCGCTACGAGTGGATCGCGTTCACCTCCCGCAACGCGGTGAAGGCGGTGCGGGAGAAGTTCGAGGAGTACGGCCTGGACGCGCGGGCGTTCTCCGGCATCAAGGTGGCCGCGGTCGGTGAACAGACTGCCGCCGACCTGGCCGGCTGGGGCATCAAGGCCGACCTGGTGCCCTCGGGCGAGCAGTCCGCGCAGGGCCTGCTCAACGACTGGCCGCCCTTCGACGACGTGTTCGACCCGATCAACCGGGTGTTCCTGCCGCGCGCGGACATCGCCACCGAGACGCTGGTCGCCGGGCTCATCGAGCTGGGCTGGGAGGTCGATGACGTCACGGCGTACCGCACGGTGCGCGCCGCCCCGCCGCCCGCGCCGGTGCGCGAGGCGATCAAGAGCGGCGGGTTCGACGCAGTGGTTTTCACCTCGTCCTCGACCGTGCGCAACCTGGTCGGGATCGCGGGCAAGCCGCACGCCAGCACGATCATCGCGTGCATCGGCCCGGCCACCGCGGCCGCAGCCGAGGAGCATGGCCTGCGGGTGGACGTGCTCGCCGAGACCCCGTCCGCGCTGGCCCTGGCCGACGCGTTGGCCGCGTTCGGCACCGCTCGTCGGACCTCGGCCGCCGAGGCCGGCGACCCGGTGCTGCGACCGTCGGAGAAGCGCTCCACGGCCCGGCGGCGGCGGTGAGGTTCTTGGGCACGTCATCCTTCCTGACCGTCGTGCCGGGCGGTTCGTCCGGTTTGGCCGGTCAGGAGGTCTGACATGACGGGTCAGTTCCCGACAGTCCGGCCGCGACGGCTGCGTCGCACGCCGGCGCTGCGGCGGCTGATCGCCGAGACCTCACTGGAACCGCGGCACCTGGTGCTGCCCATGTTCGTCCGGGAGGGCGCGACCGAACCGGTGCCGATCGCCTCGATGCCCGGCGTCGTGCAGCACTCGTCGGACTCGCTGCGCAAGGCGGCGGTCGAGGCAGTCGAGGCCGGGGTCGGCGGGCTGATGCTGTTCGGCATCCCGACGACCAAGGACGCCCGCGGTTCCGGCGGGGACGACCCGGACGGGGTGCTCAACCGCGCGGTCGCGGACCTGGTCGACGAGGTCGGTGACGCCACCGTGCTGATGACCGACCTGTGCCTGGACGAGTTCACTGACCACGGCCACTGCGGCGTGCTGTCCGCGGACGGCAGCGTGGACAACGACGCCACGCTGGCCCGCTACGCCGAGATGGCGTTGGCCCAGGCCACCGCCGGCGCCCACGTGCTCGGCCCGTCCGGGATGATGGACGGTCAGATCGGTTACGTGCGCAGTGCATTGGACGCCGCGGGCCACGCCGACGTGGTGCTATTGGCCTACGCCGCCAAGTACGCCTCGGCCTTCTACGGCCCGTTCCGGGATGCGGTGGAGTCCAGCCTCCTCGGGGATCGGCGGGCCTACCAACAGGACCCCGCGAACGGTCGCGAGGCATTGCGCGAGGTCGCCCTGGACGTGGCCGAGGGTGCGGACATCGTCATGGTCAAACCCGCGATGGGTTACCTCGACGTGCTGAGCGCGGTCCGGGCCGCGGTCGACGTCCCGGTGGCCGCCTATCAGGTCTCCGGGGAGTACGCGATGATCACCGCCGCGGCCGCGGCCGGGGTGATCGATCGCGACCGGGCCATCGAGGAGTCACTGCTGAGCATTCGCCGGGCCGGCGCGGACATCGTGCTCACCTACTGGGCCACGGAGTGGGCGCAGCGGTTGCGCTGAACACGATTCGGCATCGGCGCGAACGGATCGGACCGGCGCCACGTCCTGGTCTCGACGACAGTGCGGGATCAGGGGAGCGGGACACATGCGCGGTACGACGATGGCGGCGTTGACCATTGGGGTGGGGCTCGCGGTCAGCGGGTGCGCGTCCGACGCCGGGTACGGGGACGAACGCGCCCTGCCGGCCACGTCCGCGAGTCCGTCGGCGACGCCATCGGCCACGGCCACACCGCAGTTCCTCACCGCCGCCGAGCTGCCCTCGAAGCAGGGGCCCTGGCACGCCGGTGAGGTCACCGCCGGCCTGCCCGACCCGACCTACGCCTGCCTGGCCGATGCGCTGCCCGCCGCGGACAGCTCATCGCGAACCTTCACCGGCGACCTGGCCGCGGAGTTCCGCGAGACCGTGGTCGTGACGGCGGATCAGGACGCCGCGATGGCCCTGGTGCAGCGGGTTGCCACCGCGATCTCGGGCTGCGCTGACCGGGTGGAGGGCAACAACACCTCGGCCGACTACTCCCTGCCGGACAAGCTGCGCGGGCTGCGGGTCATCGGCGTGTACTTCGCGCCGAAGGACTCCGAGTACCACTTCCAGCTCTACGGCGTCGGCCATGCGGGCAACCTGGTCGTGGTGACGTCCCTGTCCGACATGGGCCGCGCCACCGAGGCCCCCCGCGATCAGTTCCGGTTCACCGCCGACAAGGCAATCGCCACCACGTCCTGACGGTTCGTCATGGTTTGTTGGTGCTGATGGTGTGGTGCCGCGCTGAGCATGAGCGACCCAGCGGCGATCAACACCACCCCGGCGCCGGTCAGGGTCAGATCGCGCTGCCAGGTGCGGCGCAACGGGTCACCGAAAGCTGCGGCGTCCCCGCCGCCGGACAACGTCACCTCTCCGCCGAGCACGGGTGTGCCGTCCGCGGCCGCGCTCACCTCCCCGGCGGCCAACAGGTCCTCGCCGCCGGTTAGGGAGAACTCCAGCACCTGCACCGCGCCGGGGGTCGCCGGGGCTTCGTCGAACCACGGGTGCGGTAGCTCCTCCTCGGCCCGATACGACGGTGCGAGCTGCTCCAGCGCCGGGCAGACCGGCCCGACCAGCACCCGGCGCCCGGTCGCGTCCTGCAGGACGAACGGCTCGGCCGAGTAGCGCTCGACGGTCGAGCGCTGCGCGCCGTCGGTGGCGCTCTGGCTGGCCAGGTACCAGACACAGTCCCGGCCGGACAACGGCGCGCGCACGGTGCCGCCGGGCCCGGCGGCCACCGTGCCCCGCACCACCACCCGGCTGCCGGGCTTCGCCGCCGCGGCGGCCAGTGAATCCATGCTGACCGGCGCGCGGCCGGGCAGCAGGCGCAACTGCAACCCCGCGCCGACCGCACCGAGCATCCCGATGATCGCCAGGAACGACCCGGTGAGGACGCAGATCAGGCCGGCGAGCACGAGCACGGCGCAACCGTAGCCACCCGCCGGAGCGGCCGTTGCGCCGGACGGGTGAGGACGAACCCGGACACATCGGGACGAGAGCGACCTACCGCGCGCTGCCGTGCAACCGGCCCCGATCCGCCTGCGTCGAACGACCACGGGGGAAGGCAGTTACTGGAGGTGATCGTGGTGCGGCGCACCATCCGAGATCGATACGCGACGGTCGCGCTGGGCATCGGGACGGCGGTGGCCTCGGTGGCCTGCGTGCTGGCGGGCCCGGGCACCGCGCAGGCCGACAACGCACCCACTGCCGCCGCCGGCGGCCCGCTGTTCGTGAACACCGACGCGCTGCCCCAGGGGGCGCGGTTCGGCGCCTGGCACGGCGGCGCGGGGGTCACCGGGGTGCCCGGCAAGGCCCCGTTCTGCCTGGGCGGGAAGTTCGACGCGAGCCATACCAAGTACCGGGTGTACACCGCGGCGCCCAAGGTGAACGCGCAGGAATACATCAGCGTGCTGCCGAGTGAGGCCGCCGCGAGCGCCCTGATCGGCAGGCTGGGCCAAGAGTTGCAGGACTGCTACCGCAACTGGCTCGCCCTGGATATCAAGGCGTACCACGACCACAAGCGCAGTGCGAGCTGGGAAAAGTACTCCTCGAGCACCCCCGGCGGTGCGATGACCGTCTACGGCGTGTTCACGGTGCCGCCGAAGGGTTACGACCCGGCCACGCACCTGTACGCGGTGAGCCGCGAGGGCAGCACGGTGATGCTGCTGCACATGTCGATGGTCGGATCCCGGGACACCGCCCCGGTGGCCCCGTTCACCAAGAGTGCGAACACCGCCATGCAGGTCATGTATCCGTAGTACGCGTGGTCGGAGCACCCTGCGCGGTTTGAGACCATGGGCGGGTGAACCCCACCGTCCCGCCACGTTCCGCGGCCCTGTTCGACCGGGCGCGGGCGGTTATCCCCGGCGGGGTGAACTCCCCGGTGCGGGCATTCGGGGCGGTGGGCGGTATCCCGCGCTTCATGGCGTCCGGGCGTGGTCCGTACCTGAGGGACGTGGACGGCAATGAGTACGTCGACCTGGTCTGCTCCTGGGGTCCGCTGATCCTGGGCCATGCCCACCCCGAGGTGGTCGCCGCGGCCACCGCGGCAGCCGCGGCCGGTTCCTCGTTCGGTGCGCCCACCGCGGGCGAGGTGGAACTGGCCGAGGAGATCGTCGCGCGGATCCCCGTCGTCGAGCAGGTTCGCCTGGTCTCCTCCGGTACCGAGGCCACCATGTCCGCGCTGCGTCTGGCGCGCGGCATCACCGGCCGGCCGGGCGTCATCAAGTTCGCCGGCTGCTACCACGGTCACGTCGACGCGCTGTTGGCCGCGGCGGGCTCCGGGGTGGCGACCTTCGCGTTGCCGGATACCGGCGGGGTCACCGGTGCGGCGGTCGCGGACACGATCGTGCTGCCCTACAACGACCTCGACGCGGTGGCCGCGGCCTTCGCGGCACACCCGGACCGCATCGCCGCGGTGATCACCGAGGCCGCGCCGGGCAACATGGGCGTGATCCCGCCGCAGCCCGGCTTCACCCAAGGTCTGGCTCGGCTCTGCCGGGAACACGGCGCGTTGTTGATCTCCGATGAGGTGATGACCGGGTTCCGGGCCGGCCCGCAGGGCTGGTTCGGCATCGAGGGCGTCGCCCCGGACCTGATCACCTTCGGCAAGGTGATGGGCGGTGGCTACCCGGCAGCGGCCTTCGGTGGCCGCGCCGAGCTGATGTCGAGGCTGGCCCCGGCCGGCCCGGTCTACCAAGCGGGCACCCTGTCCGGGAATCCCGTCGCGGTGGCGGCCGGTCTGGCCACCCTGCGGGGCTGCACGCCGGACGTCTACGACCACCTGGCCAAGGCCGGCGAGGTGATCGCGGTTGCCGCCTCCGAAGCGTTGGCCGCGGTGGGCGTCGAGCACCGGGTGCAGTTCGCCGGGACGATGTTCTCGGTGTTCTTCACCGACGCCCCGGTGCACGACTACGACGCTGCGCGCACTCAGCGGTTGGACCGCTACGCGGCGTTCTTCCACGCCATGTTGGAGCACGGGGTGTACCTGCCGCCGTCGGCCTTCGAGGCCTGGTTCCTCTCCGCCGCCCATGACGCCGACGCCGTGGGCCGGGTGCTCGAGGCGTTGCCGCACGCCGCCCGGGCCGCCGCGGAGGTGACGGCGTGACCCCGGTGACCCTGGTGCATGTGGTCCGCCACGGCGAGGTGCACAACCCGCAGAAGATCCTCTACGGCCGACTGCCCGGCTATCACCTCTCCGAACTCGGCGTGAAGATGGCCGAGCGGGTCGCGGAGTCCTTCGCCGGCCACGACATCACCGCGGTGGTGTCCTCCCCGTTGGAGCGGGCCATCCAGACTGCGACGCCCATGGCCGCCGCGTTCGACCTGGAGATCTCCACCGATCCGCGGCTGATCGAAGCGGCCAACCACTTCGAGGGCCTGACCTTCGGCGTGGGTGATGGGTCGTTGCGTCGGCCTGCGCACTGGCCATATCTGCTCAACCCGTTCCGGCCGTCCTGGGGTGAGCCGTACCAGCAACTCGCCGCCCGGATGCTGGCCGCGGTGGAGGCCGCCCGTCGCCAGGCCGCCGGGCACGAGGTGGTCTGCGTCTCCCACCAGCTGCCGATCTGGATCATGCGCAGCAAGGTGGAAGGCCGGCGTCTGTGGC
>DASQPJ010000070.1:0-4349 GCA_035644015.1 Sporichthyaceae bacterium | reverse complement strand
GCCGCGCCGGCGCCGCTTTGGTGGCCTGCGCAGGCGCTTTCCTGGCCGACGGAGCCACTTTCTTGGCCGGCGCCGCGGCCGCCTTCTTCACCGCGGGCGCAGCCTTCTTCGCCGGTGCCGCGGCCGCCTTCTTCACCGCGGGCCCAGCCTTCTTGGCGGGCGCTGTGGCCGCCTTCTTCACCGCGGACGCAGCCTTCTTCGTGGGAGCCGCGGCCGCCTTCGTCACCGCGGGTGCGGCCTTCTTGGCCGGCGCAGCCTTGCGGGCGGCCGGAGCGGCCTTCTTCGCGGGTGTCGCCCTGGTTGCCGGGGCGGTCTTCTTCGCCGGTGCGGCGGCCGCCTTCTTCACCGCGGGTGCCGCCTTCTTCACCGCGGGTGCGGCCTTCTTCACCGCGAGTGCCGCCTTCTTCACCGCGAGTGCCGCCTTCTTCACCGCGGGAGCGGCCTTCTTCACCGCCGGTGCGGCCTTTTTGGCCGGCGCCGCCGCAGCCTTCTTGGCCGCGGGCGCAGCCTTGGCGGCGACCTTGCTCGCCGGGGCAGCCCGGCGCGCGGGGGCAGCCGGCTCGGCAACCGTCAGGCGGGAACTCGCCGTGGCTTCCCGGGCGCCCCCGGAGTCAGCCCGCCGCGTGGTGCGGTCACCGGCCTTGACCATGCCCGACCTGCCCTCCACCGCGCGTTCAGCCACCGATTTCGGGGTGACGTGCGCGAACTATAGGACCCGCCCGTACCGCTCCGTATGACTATGGTCACCCAAATTACACAGAGTAATCAATTGGTCACGGATCTTATGCCACCGGCGGTCGTCTCGTCGACATTGCTACCCTCGGCACCGCTCCTGGCGCGCCCCCGGGGACCCCGCACGAAAGGCCACGACCCGTGTACCGTCCCGTCCCCGCCCAGGTGGATCTGCCCGCCATGGAGCGCGAGGTGCTCGCCTTCTGGGCCGACGCCGACGTGTTCGCCCGCTCGCTGCAGGCCACCGCGGACGGCCCCGCCTGGACCTTCTACGAGGGCCCGCCGACCGCGAACGGCATGCCCGGCACGCACCACGTCGAGGCGCGGGTCTTCAAGGACGTGTTCCCCCGCTACCGCACGATGAAGGGCTACCACGTGGCCCGCAAGGCGGGCTGGGACTGCCACGGGCTGCCGGTGGAGCTGGCCGTGGAACGGGAACTCGGGTTCACCGGCAAGGGTGACATCGAGGCCTACGGGGTGGCGGAGTTCAACGCCAAATGCCGCGCCTCGGTGCTGCGGCACGTCGACGCGTTCGCCGCCATGACCGAGCGGATGGGCTACTGGGTCAACCTCGACCAGGCCTACTGGACCATGGACAGCGCCTACGTGCAGTCCGTCTGGTGGTCGCTGGCGAAGATCTTCGACGACGGCCGTCTGGTGCAGGACCACCGGGTCGCGCCGTACTGCCCGCGCTGTGGCACGGGGTTGTCCGACCACGAGTTGGCGCAGGGCTACGAGACCGTGGTCGACCCGTCGGTGTACGTGCGGTTCCCGCTGACCTCCGGCCCGTACGCCGGCACCGCGGACCTGCTGGTGTGGACCACCACCCCGTGGACGCTGGTGTCCAACACGGCGGTCGCGGTGCGCCCGGACGTCACCTACGCGCTGGTGGAGGCGCCCGAGGGAGCGGAGTTGATCCTGGCCGAGCCGCTGATCGAGGCGGTGCTCGGCGAGGACGCCAAGGTGCTGGCCACCTTCCCCGGCGCGGACATGGAGCGCTGGACGTATCAGCGGCCCTTCGAGTTGGTCGCGTTCCCCGACGACGTGCCCGCGCACTACGTGGTCTTGGCCGACTACGTGACCACCGAGGACGGCACCGGCCTGGTGCACCAGGCCCCCGCCTTCGGCGCGGAGGACCTCGAGGTGAGCCGCCGCTACGGGCTGCCCGTGGTCAACCCGATCAAGCCCGACGGGCATTTCGCCGACGACGTCCCCCTGGTCGGTGGGGTGTTCTTCAAGAAGGCCGACGAGGCGTTGGTGGCCGACCTCGCCGCGCGCGGGGTGCTGTTCCGGCACCTGCCCTACGAGCACCCGTACCCACACTGCTGGCGCTGTCACACCGCGCTCATCTACTACGCGCAGCCGTCCTGGTACATCCGCACCACCTCGGTCAAGGACGCGCTGTTGCGCGAGAACGAGGCGACGAACTGGTACCCGCCGACCATCAAGGAAGGCCGCTACGGGGACTGGTTGCACAACAACATCGACTGGGCGCTGTCCCGCAACCGGTACTGGGGCACCCCGCTGCCGATCTGGCGCTGCCCCGAGAACCACGTCACCGTGATCCCGTCCCTGATCGCCCTGAGTGAACTGGTCGGGAGCGACCTGAGCGACCTGGACCCGCACCGCCCGTACATCGACGAGGTCACCTTCGCTTGCCCGCAATGCAGCGCGGAGGCGCGGCGGGTGCCCGAGGTCATCGATGCCTGGTACGACTCCGGCGCGATGCCCTTCGCGCAGTGGGGCTACCCGCACTCCGGGGAACCACTGGAGGGGCGGTACCCCGCGCAGTTCATCTGCGAGGCGATCGACCAGACCCGCGGCTGGTTCTACACGCTGATGGCGATCGGGACGCTGGTCTTCGACGAGTCCTCGTACGAGAACGTGCTGTGCCTGGGGCACATCCTGGCCGAGGACGGCCGCAAGATGTCCAAGCACCTGGGCAACATCCTCGAGCCGATGCCGTTGATGGACGCCCACGGCGCGGACGCGTTGCGCTGGTTCATGGCGTGCTCGGGCTCGCCCTGGTCGGCCCGGCGGATCGGACACACCGCGTTGCAGGACGTGGTGCGCAAGACGTTGCTCACCTACTGGAACACCGTCGCGTTCCAGTCGTTGTACGCGCGCACCGCCGGGTGGACGCCGGACACGGCCGCCCCGGCCGTCGCCACCCGCCCGGCCATGGACCGCTGGGCGCTGTCCGAGGCGCACCGGTTGGCCCGCGACGTGGACGCGGCCCTGGAGGATTTCGACACCCAGAAGGCGGGCCGCCTGCTCGCCGCCTACATCGACGACCTGTCGAACTGGTACGTGCGGCGTTGCCGGCGGCGGTTCTGGACCGGGGATCCGGCGGCGCTGGCCACGTTGCACGAATGCCTGCACGTGCTCACCCTGCTGCTGGCCCCGCTGACCCCGTTCATCACCGAGCGGGTCTGGCGGGATCTGTTTGCGAGCGGTAGCGAGCAAACCAATGAACACCGTGCTTCTACCGGCCCGCAGCTCCCCGAATCGGTGCACCTGGCCGCCTGGCCCAAGGTCGACGGGTCCCTGATCGACGACGGGCTTTCCACGCAGATGGCGCTGGCTCGCCGCCTGGTGGAGTTGGGCCGTGCCGCGCGGGCGGACAGCGGGGTGAAGACCCGTCAACCGCTGTCCCGGGCCCTGGTCGGCGCGCACGGCTGGACGGCGTTGTCCGCGGATCTGCGCGCACAGATCGCCGAGGAGCTCAACGTGCTGCGGCTGGAGTCCCTCGGCGAGGCCGGTGGCGACCTGGTGGACCACTCCGCCAAGGCCAACTTCCGGACGTTGGGCAAGCGCTTCGGCAAGGGCACCCAGCCGGTGGCCGCGGCCATCGCCGCCGCTGACGCGACCATGCTGGCCGCCGCGCTGCGGGCCGGCGGAACGGTGAGCCTGCAGGTGGACGGCGAGACCATCGAGGTCGGCCCGGACGAGGTCATCGTCACCGAGACCCCGCGCGAGGGCTGGGCGGTGGCCCGCGAGGGCGAGACCGTCGCGCTGGACCTGACGATCACCGACGAGCTGCGCCGCGCCGGGTTGGCCCGCGAGGCCGTCCGGGCGATCCAGGAGGCCCGCAAAGCCAGCGGCCTGGAGGTTTCGGACAGGATCACCCTGGGCTGGCACGCCACCAACCCTGAGGCCGCCGGTGCCCTGCGCGAGCACGCCCCCGAGATCGCCGCCGAGGTCCTCGCCACGTCGATCGAGGAACTGTCCGCCCCCGCCGACCTGGCCGCCGACCCCGACCTCGGCCTCACCCTGCGCCTCGCCAAGGCCTGAAACGCCGCAACGTCCGACGAAAGGTGGCCTATAGGCCACGAATCGTCGGACGTTGCAAAGTACGCGTGGTGCTTAGCTCTCGTCCTCGTCGATCAGGAACCCACGCATCGGCTGGCGCGGGGCGCCGGCCCGAGCGCCGGAGGCGCCCGCCGAGGCTCGCGGGCCGTTGGACAGGTTCTCGCTCTCGGCCGGGGCGTCGAGCTGGCGCAGCTGGCCCTCGAGGAAGGACTTCAGCCGGCTGCGGTACTCCCGCTCGAACTGACGCAGCTGGTCGAGCTGGGCCTCCAGCGCGTTCCGCTGGGTCTCCAGCACACCGATGATCG
>DASQPJ010000069.1:0-25272 GCA_035644015.1 Sporichthyaceae bacterium | reverse complement strand
GGCCTGCACCGTGTTGCCGCACTCGTGCGGCGGCATCTCCTCCACGCCGATCTCGAAGACCAGCGGGGCGGGCCCCGTGGCCACCGTGCCGGTTTCGGCCAGCGGCGGGGGTTCCGAGACGGCCGGCAGGCCGAGCGGGTGGCCGAGTTCGGCGCGCTTGGCGATCCACAGTTCGGCGACGTCGCGGGCCAGTTTGCGCATCACGTCGAAGGACTTCGCGCGCTCGGTGGTGGACACCGCACCGCGGGCGTCCATCACGTTGAACGCATGCGAGCACTTGAGCACGTAGAGCTGCGCCGGCACCGGCAGACCGGCCTCGACCATGCGCCGAGCCTCGGACGCGTAGTGCTCGAACAACGCACGGTTGGTCGCCACGTCGGCGTCGTCGAGGTAGTACCGACTCATCTCGTACTCGGCCTGGCCGAAGGCCTCGCCATAGGAGATGCCGGGCGCGTACGCGATCTCCTTGAAGTGCCCGACGCCCTGAAGGGCCATCAGAATGCGTTCCATGCCATAGGTCAGCTCGACCGGGATCGGGTCCAGCGTCTGTCCGCCGACGGCCTGGAAGTAGGTGAACTGGGTGATTTCCATACCGTCGAGCCAGACCTCCCAGCCCAGCCCCCAGGCGCCGATGGCCGGCTGCGCCCAGTTGTCCTCGACGAAGCGGATGTCGTGCGCCCTGGTGTCGATGCCCAGCGCCTCGAGGCTGCCCAGGTACTGCTGCTGCGGGTCACCGGGCTCCGGCTTGAGGATCACCTGGTACTGGGTGTGGCACTGGATGCGGTTGGGGTTCTCCCCGTAGCGCGAGTCGTCCGGGCGTACCGAGGGCTCCACATAGGCCACCCGCCACGGCTCGGGGCCCAGCACCCGCAGGAACGTCGCCGGGTTCGCGGTGCCCGCGCCGACCTCGGTGTTCATCGGCTGCACGATCATCGCGCCGCGCTCGGTCCAGTAGGCGGTGAGCGCGAGCAGGGCGTCCTGCATGGTCAGCACGAGCGGTCACGTCCAAGGCGTCGGCGAGCGGGGAATCGGCCCCGATTCTAGTTCGCGGGACGTGTTGCCGGGCCGGAGCGCCGCGTGGGCCGGCCCTGCGCAAAGGAGCCGGCTCTAGCATGGCCCGCGCGGAGTTGGCCGATCGGAGTGGGAGACGTCCCGAGATGAAGATGCGCGCGACGCCGGTGGTGGCGCTCGTCGCCCTGACCCTGCTGGCCGGGTGCGGTGGCGGGAGCAAGACGCCGACCGACCTGGTGGCCTCCGACCCGGCGAACAAGAGCTTCCAGGGCAGTTTCACCAACCTGCCCACCGCCCCGAAGACCCTCGACGCGGTGACCGGGTTGACCGAGATGGTGGTCGGGCACGGCAAGACCCGCATCACGATCACCGCCGCCGGCCTGGACAACAAGGGCCAGTACTTCGGTTGGCTGCACGCGGACTCCTGCTCGGCCTCCGACCCGGGCGGCGCGCACTTCAAGTTCAGCCCGGGCGGGAACGACCAACCGCCGAACTCCGTGCGCTTCGAGATCACCTTTGAGGTCGATCGGCACGGCGCCAAGCTCAGCGGGATCACCGCCGACAAAACGGTGGACGGGGACGCCTCCGCCGCCAAGTCCGTGGTGATCTACATGCAGAAGTCGCCGACCGAGACCCTGACCGAGACCAACCCGCCGAAGCTGGCCTGCGCGAACCTGGCCCCGGAGAGCGGCTGACCGTCAGCCCTCGCAGACCGTCCCGTCGTGATCGGCGTCCCGGTACCAGCTGTACTCCGGGTCGGTGCTGCCGTAGGGCCCGTAACCCTGAGCCTTGGCCTCGGCGCAGGTGGCGAACCGCGGGTCGGTTCCGGCGGGCGCGCTCGGCCGCGGGGATGCCGACACCGACGGCACCACGCCGAGCCCGACCGGGGCGAGGGTCATCACCCCGACGGCCGGGGCCGGCTCGCCGGGGCAGGTCTGCAATACCCGGGCGATCGCGCCATGTTCGGCAGCGGTGACCCACATTCGATACTTCGCCTTCACCGCGACCTGCCGGGCCACGTACGCGCAGCGGTAGGACTTCTGCGGGGGTAGCCAACTGGCCGCATCGGAATCCCCCTTCTGGCGGTTGGCCGAGGCGTCCACCGCGAGCAAGTTCCCCGGATCGTTGGCCAACGCGATGCGTTCGGCCACCGGCCAGTACTGCGCCCCGGTGGCCCAGGCGTCGCCCAGTGCCACCACATGGTCGATGTCCACGCCCACGCTGCCGCCCCGCACGAAGTGCAGGTCCTGCCCGGTGTACGGGTCCGCCCGCAGGCCCGCGTCCACCACGCAATCGTGCGTGCCGGGCCGCATGCTGATCTCCGTCAGGTCGCGCCGCAGCACGTCATTGCGGGTATCGCAGCCGTTGCGGTTCACGTCGGCCCAGGCCTGACCGAACTGGTCCCGGCCGTACCCGGTCATCGGGGCGCGGCCCTTGACCGCGAGCGCGGCCAAGAGTGCCGCGGCGCTGCCGGACGGCGCCGAAGTGGTCGACGGATTCGTCGTCGGCGCCGCTGCGTCCGCCGTCGGCCCAGCACCGGGCTCGGCCGTCGCTGCGGCACCACCACAACCGCTCAGGAGTGCCACGCACAGCGCGGCCGCCGTCAGGCGTCCGCGATGCGAACCCTTGGTCAGTCGCTCCACGGTCCTTGGCTCAGCTCCATCGTCCCGCCGACGGGCGCCGCCGGCTCGGAGACGATCATCTCCGCCGCCTCGCGGGTCATCTCGGTGACCTGACCGCAACCCACGCACAGATCGCGGTAGTGCTTGCGACCCAGCGGGATCACCGGCAGGAAGAACAGGGTGAAGAACCGCCACCGGGTGTGGATGTGGTGCCCGGTGAGCCGGCCGCACTGCCCGCACACGTAGGACAGCGTCGCCAGCATTTTGGTGATGACGCGGTACCCGAAGATGATGAACATGTCTGCCGCCCCCGTGCGATCGAATCTTGCCTGTGCGCACGACGGTAGGTCGCCTGACCGGTCGGTCACATCGGTCGAGCAGCTCGGCCCGGCGGGACGAACGTGCCGAAACGGACTCCTCCGATCGGCCGGATTCGCCCCCGACCGGGCCGGTGCCCTAGGCTGGCCCGGCGCCGCCCCTGTGGTGGCGTCCCCGCACCATGCAGGCAACCCGGATCCGTCCGGGGCCTTGGGAGTGCAGCCCGGTGGACGCAATTGAGCCGCCGGAGGTCCATCCGGACCGACGCTGCACTTTTTTCCTTGCCCGCACGCAGACGCACGCTCGCGACCGACGGAGACCAAAAGACGTGAACAACTCCCGACCGAAGGCCAAGCTGTCCCGCGCGTTGGGCATCCCGCTGACCCCGAAGTGCGTGAAGTACTTCGAGGCCCGGCCCTACCCGCCGGGCGTGCACGGTCGGGGTCGCAAGCAGACCTCGGACTACAAGACCCGGCTGCTGGAGAAGCAGCGGCTGCGCGCCCAGTACGACATCTCCGAGACCCAGCTGCGTCGCGCCTTCGAGAGCGCCCACACGCACACCGGCAAGACCGGTGAGGTGCTCATCGTCGACCTGGAGACCCGGCTGGACGCCCTCGTGCTGCGCTCCGGTCTGGCCCGCACCATCTACCAGGCCCGGCAGATGGTCACCCACCAGCACCTCGAGGTGAACGGCTCCCGGGTGGACCGTCCCTCCTACCGCGTGCAGCCCGGTGACGTGGTCGCGGTGGCCGACCGCAGCCGTAACAAGAAGAACTTCCAGGTCGCGGCCGCCGGCGCGAACGCCGCCGAGGTCATCCCGCCGTACCTGCAGATCAACCACGGTGAGCTGAAGTTCCGCCTGGAGCGCCGCCCGGTGCGCAGCGAGATCCCCGTGGTCTGCGACGAGCAACTGGTCGTGGAGTACTACTCCCGCTAGTCCAAAGCACTTCACCGGGGCAGGTTCGGCACTCGCCGAACCTGCCCTGCGCCGTTAAGCGAGCACCGACGCGCAGATCACTTCGTGGGGCGTCGAATAGCTGAACGGCAGGGCGGTCTTGGGGCACACTCCCCGGTCCACGGTGTCCGTCCGGATGGCGGTGATCCGATAACGCTCCGTGCCCATGCCGAGGCTGCAGTCGATCTCGCGCGGGAGGATGCTGCCCGTGTCGGACGTGAAGGCCTCGATGTGGATATGCAGGCACTCGCCCTGCCGGACATGCAGCGCCAGGCACAGCGCGGTGCCCTGGCCGGCCGGTTGGTAGTTGTACGGGTTCCCACCGCCGAGGGCCGCGAGCTTGACATAGTCCCCGGTCGGACACGGACCCGCGAATGTGGTTTTCGCCGCGACCTCCCAGACGGCGGCGGGGTCGGTGCAGGCAGCCTTGTTGACGGCCGGGCTGTAGGCGTCGGTGGATTGGTCGATAGCGCAGTCGCCGACCTTCGTGCCACCGCCGCGGTGGGTGACCCAGAACCCCCCGCCCACCGCCAGCAGTACCGCGACCCCCACCGCGATGCGCTTGTTGGTGGTCGTCGGCAGCCGGCTCAGCAGGCTCGGGCGCGGTGGGTCCGCGTCCTCGTCGTTCCAGCCGGCGCCGTAGGACTCCAACGCGTCTCCTCGGGTTGTCCGGGCGGCCGGCGGGGCACACGCTAGCCGACCTCGCGCAGGGCCGCGCCGAGCCGAGCGACGCCCTCGCGCAGGGTCTCCGGGGTGGCCGCGCCGTAGCTCAGCCGCAAGTGGGCAGCCTCGGGTTCGCCTGGTACGCGGGCCTCGCCCGGCGGCGTGGCCCGGGTGGGTCGTCTGCGATTGGCCCAGCCGGTGCTGACCATGATCTGGTCAGCGGCGTTCTTCGGGGAGGCCGTGCAGCCCGCCGCCGTACTGACCGCCCTGGTGGTGCGCGTCGGCGGTCGCCGCCGGCCGCCGACGCGCACCCGTCCCGTCCCTCACGCACGAGCCAGCACGGCTCGGGCAGAGGTGGGCGCTGCGCTCGATGACCGAGGCCGACTGGTGGCGAAAGGGCTACTAGCCACCCCGCCGCTCCACCGGCCGCTGCGGGTCCCAAACGCTCATTCATGACCGGTTGGGGTTCTGTCCTACGCGACGCGTCAGTTGGAGGGTCATTTTGAGGCCAGCGATGACGCACCGCGTATGACAGAGAACCGCAACAGGTTGCCCGAGGCCCGCCGGCAGTTGTCCACAAGGGCGCCGTTCGGCTGAGCGGCCGGGAGAATTCCGGCACGGTCACCCCGTGCGCCCTCCCTACCCATCACTGTCCTCGCCCTTCACCATCGCCGCCGCGCTGGCCTTGGGGCACACCCGCGACGAACTTCGTCAGGCGGTCCGCGTCGGACGCCTCGTCAGCCTGCGTCGCGGCGTCCTGGTCGCCGCCGAGGCCAGGCGCGTCGCCGAGCAGCACGACACCACCCTGCACGCGCAGGACATCGCAGCGCTCGCGTTGGCGATGCCACGGCGGAGCTTGGTAGCGGTGGGGGCGTCCGCCACTCGCATCCACGGACTTCCGCTCCGAAGGTCCCCACCGGACGAGCTCGCTGTATGCGTGAACGACCGCCGGCGCACCTGCGGAACCCACCGGGACGGCTACTACCTGCGCGTGGCCCGCCTGCCCGAGCACCACGTCGAGACGCGCCACGGTGTCCTGGTCACCACGCCGGCTCGGACCGTGCTCGACGTCGCCGCGCACCACGGGTTCGACAATGGCGTTGTGGCCACCGACGCCGCCTACCACGCTCGCTTGATCACACCGAGTCTGCTCCGCCTCACGGCCGAGGACCTGGAGAATCGGCCGGGCATCGAGACCGCCCGGGAGTGCCTCGCCTTCGCCGACCCGGCCGCGGAATCGGTGCTCGAGTCGATCTCCCGGCTGGCGATGCGGGAAATCGGGATACCGATGCCGGAGACACAGGTCGTCCTGTACGACGACGGCTGCATCGAGATCCGGGTGGACTTCTTCTGGCGCCGCCTGCGGCTGGTCGGGGAGGCCGACGGCCTGAAGAAGTACACCTTGAACGGCCGTCAACCGCTCGATGCCCTGCGCGACGAACGGGAGCGGGAGCGCATCCTGCGCGATCAGGACTTCGACATCGTCCGGTGGGACTGGCGGATCGCGAACAATCCGCGGCTCCTGGCCGCCCGCCTGAAGCCGGCCCTGGCTCGGGCCGAGGCGCGAATCGGCCGGACCGGCTGACCCGACGGAGCCACTGTCATACGCGGTGCGTCGTCCCGAGGCCGTCCTGGGCCGGGAATATGACGCACCGGGTATGACAGAACCCCAACCGGTCATGAATGAGCGGGGTGGGACGGTCCCGGCGTGCGGAGCGTGCCCCGCTCGGCCCGCCGCCCCTAAGCTCGCCGGGTGACGACGCTGATGATCTCCGAGGTCCTGCGCGGCGATGCCGCAGTCGGCGACACCGTGACCGTGCGGGGGTGGGTGCGCACCCGGCGGGACGCCAAGGCGGGGCTGTCGTTCCTGGCCGTGCACGACGGTTCCTGCTTCGCCACCCTGCAGGTGGTGGCGCGCCCGGAGCTGGACAACTACGCGGAGGAGATCACCCGGCTGACCACCGGCTGCTCGGTGGTGGTCACCGGCACCGTGGCAGAGTCCAAGGGCAAGGGGCAGAGCGTCGAGCTGGTCGCCGCCGAGGTCGAGGTATTGGGCTGGGTGGACGACCCGGACACCTACCCGGCAGCGGCCAAGGCGCACACCTTCGAGTACCTCCGCGAGATCGCCCACCTGCGCGCACGCACCAACACGTTCGGTGCGGTGACCCGGGTGCGGCACTGCCTGTCCATGGCCGTGCACCGGTTCTTCGACACGCACGGCTTCTACTGGATCCACACCCCGATCATCACCGCGAACGACGCCGAGGGCGCCGGGGCGATGTTCCGGGTGTCCACGTTGGACCTGGCCAATCTGCCGCGTACGCCGGACGGGAAGGTCGACTTCAACGAGGACTTCTTCGGCCGCGAGGCGCACCTGACCGTGTCCGGCCAGTTGAACGTGGAGACCTACTGCCTGGCGATGAGCAAGGTCTACACGTTCGGCCCGACCTTCCGCGCGGAGAACTCCAACACGGCGCGGCACCTCGCCGAGTTCTGGATGATCGAGCCGGAGATCGCCTTCGCCGACCTGACTGCGGATGCCGATCTGGCCGAGGCGTTCCTGAAGTACCTGTTCCGTGCGGTGCTCGACGAGCGTGGCGACGACCTGGCGTTCTTCGCCGAGCGGATCGACCCGAGCTGTGTGAGCCGGCTGGAGTCGTTCGTGGAGTCCAGCTTCGAGCGCATGGACTACACCGATGCGATCGCCGCGCTGGAGAAGGCGGTGGCCGGTGGGCGCAGCTTCGAGTTCCCCGTCTCCTGGGGTACCGACCTGCAGTCCGAGCACGAGCGCTACCTGACCGAAGAACTCATCGGCCGGCCGGTGGTGATCATGAACTACCCGAAGGACATCAAGGCGTTCTACATGCGGGCCAACGACGACGGTCGCACGGTGGCCGCGATGGACGTACTGGCGCCGGGCATCGGGGAGATCATCGGCGGCTCGCAGCGCGAGGAGCGGCTCGACGTACTGGACGCCCGGCTGGACGAGATGGGGCTGAACCGCGACGACTTCTGGTGGTACCGGGACCTGCGCCGCTACGGCAGCGTGCCGCACGCCGGATTCGGCCTGGGCTTCGAGCGCACCATGGTCTATGCCACCGGGATGGCCAACGTGCGCGACGTGATCCCCTTCCCGCGCACGCCGCGCAACGCGGACTTCTAGCCCCTACTTAGCGGCGGCGACCAGCCCGACGATCTCGCCCTGCGCGACGGCGTCCTTCCGGAGCACGGCCACGACGCTCTTGGAGTCGCCCGGCGGGAACGTGCCATTCATCGCGAACACGGTGAAGTGGTAGTGGTGCGTACCGGTGCCCTTGGGCGGGCACGGCGCCTTCCAGCCGGCCGCCCCGGAGGTGTTGTTCTCCTCCACCGCGGGGGAGATCACCGGCCCGGCCGGGATCCGTCCGCTCGACTCCGCGGGCAGGTTGATGACCAGCCAGTGGATGTACTCCCCGGTGGGCGCATCCGGGTCGGTCACCGCCAGTGCGGTGGAGGCTGCGCCACTGGGCACCCCGGTCCAGCTGACCACCGGGCGCTTGCCCGCGCCACGGCAGGTGTACTCCTCCGGGATGGTGGTGCCGTCGGTGAAGGCGTCGACGCTCACCCGGATCGATGAGGTGGCCGCGACCGACGGGGTGGGCGCGGGCGGCACCGGGGTGGACTCGGTGTTCGTCGCGGAATCCGAGGACCCCGACCCGCAGCCGGCCAGCAGGAGTGCGGCGGCCACGGCCACCGGCGATGTGCGCCTCATGCCCGAATTGTCCCGTGCTGCCCCCGCCGGCTCAAGCTACCCGGGCGGTTCCGGCATGGGTCGTTCGGACGGTATGCCGGCAAACCGCCTCCGGCGCAGGGGTGAATCCCTTACAACAAAGAGATCCAGGGGGAGCAGTTGTTGGCGGGGGCCGCACATGGACGTGAAGGAACTACGGCGCGCATATGCGACGCTCGGTCTCGATGACCACGCCACCCTGACGCAGGCGCGGGACGCCTACCTGATCTGGGCCGCCCTGCTCACCGAGCCCCTCACCCCGACCGACGACGACACCACCGCCGCCCTCGCCGCGAGCACCAACCTGTGCCACCACGAACTGGACCTGGCCTGGCACGCCATCGAGCAGGCCCACGAGCACGGCGTGCTGTTCCCGCGCCGCCCACGCGGGTGCCAGCAGTGCGCGGCCACCCCCGCGGTGCGGGTCAGTCTGCACTCGGTGGCTCCGGGCGGGGTGCGCGCCCGCAGCACCGTGCACAACGCCCTGCTGTGTCGGGCCTGCGGCCTGGCCGCCTACAAGCGGGTGCAGCGCGAGACCACCCGTCGCGGTTGGTGGGGCGTGCTTGCCCCGTTCGCGAACCTGCGCGCGATCGCCCGCAACAGCACCGAGAAGGCGTTCCTGCGCCGGGTGGAGCCGAGCGTCCCCCGCCAGCCCCGCCGGTCCCGGCTCACCCAGAGCGTCGAGCGCCGTAACTACCGCGGCGGTTGGGCGGGCAACCGGATGGCGGCCTGGCTCGTCGCGCTCGCCGCGATCGCGCTGATCGTGGGCATCGTGTTGCCGACCGGCAACGCCCCGCAGCAGGTCACGCCGGGACACTCCGCCGGCCCCGTGGCGGCGTCCACCGTGACCACGCCCCAGAAGTAGTGACGCAAGGTCAGATTCGTTCGACGGCACCCGCGTAGAAGCGGTCCAACACGTCGGCGTATTTGGTCTCCACGATCTTGCGCCGCACCTTCAGGCTTGCCGTCAGCTCACCGCTCTCCACGGTGAAGTCGGCGGGCAGGATCGCGAAATCCTTGATGGTGGAGTAGCTGGGCAGGTCCGCATTGACCTCGTCCAACGCCTTGCGCACCTCGGCGCGCAACGTCTCGTCCTCGGCCAAGGTGGCCAGGTCCTCGGATTTGCCCTGCGACTTCGCCCATGCCCGGGCCACGTCCGGATCCAGGGTGAGCAGCACCACGCAGAAGTTGCGCCGATCCCCATGCACCACCGCGTTGGACACGAACCGGCAGGCCGCCTTGATCTTGCCCTCGATCGGCGCGGGTGCCACGTACTTGCCGCCCGAGGTCTTGATCAGTTCCTTCTTCCGGTCGGTGATCCGCAGCCGGCCGACCTCGTCGAGCTCACCGATGTCCCCGGTGGCCAACCAACCGCCGGGCAGCAGCGTGGCCGCGGTCTCCTCGGGCAGTTTGTGATAGCCGCGCATGACGCCTCGGCCGCGGAACTCCACCTCGCCATCGGAGGCCAGACGCACCTCGGTACCCGGCAGCGGCGGGCCGACGGTGCCGAAGCGCGCCGAGTTGGGGCGGTTCACGAAGCTGGCCGCGGCGGACTCGGTCAGCCCGTAGCCCTCCAGAATCGGCATGCCCGCGCCGTCGAAGAACTCCGCGATGTCCGCGGACAGCGGCGCGGAGCCGGAGATGAACGCGCGGATCCGCCCGCCGAAGCGCGCCCGGATCTTGGCGAACACCAACCGATCGGCGACCTGCAACTGCGCCTGGGTGGCCAGCGACGGCGACTTGCCCTGCTGCCGGGCGCGGCTTGCCGCCAACCCGAGGCCGCGGGCCCACTGGAACAGCGTCAGCTTCACGCCGCCCTCGTTGCGCACCGTGGACACGATGGTGTTGTACGCCTTCTCGAACACCCGTGGCGCGGCCGCCATCACCGTCGGACGGATCTCCCCCAGGTTGGCCACGATCTTGTCCACCGCACCGTCGATCACCGTCGGCGTGCCGTTGGCGATCATGATCACCTCGAGCGCCTTGCCGAACACGTGCGACATCGGCAGCCACAGGAAGTGCAGGTCGTCGGAGCGGGCCAGGTCCAGCGCCCGGGAGGCCTCGGCCACGTAGACCCAGTTGTCGTGGGTCAGCTCCACCCCCTTGGGGCGGCCGGTGGTACCCGAGGTGTAGACCAGCGTGGACAACCGCTCCGGGCCGATCGTGGCGATGCGTGCGGCGTATTCGGCCGGCCCGGCCGCCGCCAACTCCGCACCCGTGGCGCGGACCTGATCCAGCGTCAGCACCCAATCGTCATCCGCGGTGCCGTCGATCACGATCACGTGGCGGACCAGCGGGATCTGGTCGCGCACCGTGCGCAGCTTGGCCACCTGGGCGTCGTTCTCCGCGATCACCAGGATGGAATCGGAGTCCGCGATCACGTACGCGCACTCGTCCGCAGTGTTCGACGGGTAGATGGTGGTGGTGGCGCCGCCCGCGGCCAGGATCGCCAGGTCGGCCAGGATCCATTCCCAGCGGGTGCCGGACAGGATCGAAACCCGGGTCTCGTCCGCCACGCCCAGGGCAATTAATCCGGAGGCGACCTGACGCACCTGCGTCTCGGTCTGCGCCCAGGTCAGCTTCGTCCAGCCGTCCCCGCTGCGGTATTGGAAGGCAAGCGTGTCCGGCGTCTGTTGCACTCGTTGCGCGAACAGGGCGGGGATCGACGCAGCAGACTCCGTGCCGGGCATGCCAACTCCTTCGGGCTCAGCGGAGGAGTCCCACCCTATTCGCGGAAGATCACGGCATAACTGCCGACGCCGAGCAGGCGCTGCGCGTCGATGTCACCGCGGTCGGTGACGATGGCCAGCAGGGTGCCGGTGTCCGGGTCCAGCTCGGCGTCCAGCACGGTGCCCAGGTCCATCCCGAACTCGCTGACGGCGGGCTTGTCCAACAGGTCGCGGTCCGCCTGTGCGGCGGCCGCCTCGGCATCGTCGACGGCTTCGCGCAGCGCGCCGGCGCCGGGCACGGTTACCGCATCCGGTCCGAACGCCGTCAGGTCCGACCAGGACAACAGGGCCCCGGCCTCGGTCCTGGACAGGCGCAACGCGTGCACCCGCGCCGGGTCCAGGGCCAGCACCGCGCCGTCCACCCGCCCCAGCCGGGCCGCGGTCGAGGTGTCCACCACCTCACGCTGTCGTGTCTCGCGCAGCCGCATCAGTTCTGACCCTCCGTCACGCTCGCCGGTCGATTGCGGAACGCCTGCACGGTGACCGCGAACACGCCCAGATCGTCCGCCACGAACTCGGTGGCCGCAGCAGGCACGATCAGCCGCTCCCCGGACACCGCGCCCGTGGCGGGCAGCGGTACCAGCACGCGGTGGCCGTGGCCGGGCAGCGCCGGACCGGGTTCGATTTCGTAGCCCACTACATCCGGCGGCCGGGCGCTCAGGTCCAGGATCACGTCCACCACGGTGCCCAACTCGGTGCCGCCGTCGGTGAGCACCTGACCGGCCAGCACATCGGCCCCGTCGCGCTCGGCGGCCGGGGCGACCTCCTCCAGCGGCACCAGCACCGACGTGTCCACGATGGTCAGCGCGACATCGCCGAAACCGTGCACCGCGTCCCACGGCAACGCGTCCTTGCGGGACCGGCTGAGCAGACCCGGGTTGTTCAGCGTGAAACCCGCAACCTGACCCGTGCCGCGGTCGAAGACCACGTCCTTGATCAGCGCCTCGCGTTCGCCGCCCAGCGTGACCAGCGGCAGCCCGGTGAGCGCGGCGGCGTGCACCAGAGCGGCGGTCATCGGTTGCGCCCGATCCCGACCACGCCGCCGCGTCGACGCCGCAGCTGGAGCAAACCCAGCAACACCGAGATCGCAATCGCGACGACCAACACGATGATCAGCAATGCCAGCGTGTGCACGGGAGCCTCCTCCGATCGAGTTGGTGATCCCCTACCCGGCCGCGACGCAACGAAGCCCCGGCCGGGACGGCCGGGGCTCCGTTGCATAGTCAGGTGTTAGTTGGCACTCTCGCCGGCGTAGTCGAACGCCCAGGCCATGCCGTAGGCGTCGTCGCCCATCTCGTCGGAACCAAGACCCATGTAGTCGAACAGACCGGTCAGGTCCGGCGGCTGCACCTCGCCGCCGAGCAGGCGCTGCACGATCGTCTTCTGGTGCACGATCGCATTGCGGTCCTCCCACCAGATGCGCCGGCACGGGTCCGAGCAGAACCAGTACGGGTAGCCGTTGTGCACCAGCTTGTAGCCGGGGCGGGCCGGGAACTTCGCCGACTTCGGCGCGGTGGAGGTCATCAGCGGCAGCTGGCACATGTTGCACTCCCACGGCAGCGCGCCGGGCAGCGTCAGGTCGGGACGGCCGTCGTTGATGTTGTGGATGATGACGTCCCAGTACTCGCCGAACGTCTCCTCCCAGGTCGGGTACTTCTCGCGCAGCCACTCACGCTCGGCCTTGCTCATTCCGCCGCTGGGATTCCAGAACAGCGTCCACCGGTAGAACCAGGTGCCCAGGTGCAGCGAGTGGTGGGCGTAGTCCAGGCCGTCGATGAACTCGTCCCAGAACCACGGCTTGGACAGGCCGAAGTCCTCGAGCGAGGTGATGAACTGCTCGCCGATCCACTCCTCCATGAACTCCTTGTAGGACTGCTCACGACCCTCCAGCGGGGTGTAGTAGTCCATCGAGGGCCCGGTGGCGATCGCGAAGATCCGGCTGGACAGCCAGAACGAGCGGTCGATCATCCACTGCGCCCGCTCCTTGCCGTGCTGGTCGATGAGCACGTCCAGCGTCGGACCGCCCTGCTGGGCGTGGCGGGCCTCGTCGGTCTGGATTGAGCTGATCATGTTCGCGAAGTTGACGTCGCCGGAGTCCAGCGCGTTCGCCGCGAGGGCCACGAACTGCAGGTTGGAGAAGCCGGTTTCGAAGGTGAACGGCAGGCCCAGGGCCACGTCCACAGCCGAGGTGCAGGTGATGAAGCCGTCGAACAACGCACGCGAGGCGATGATCACCCAGTTGTTGGTGTGGTAGCTCTTCACGGCCCAGTCGTAGTGGATGTCCTTGGAGACGAACTCGTGGGCGAACCACAGGTTGATCTGCGCGTGGCGCATCTCGTCCATGGCGCCGAACACGGCCATGTTCCGCCAGCCGCCGGTCAGGCCGAAGCGGGCCATCTTCAGCTCGCCGACCACCGCCAGGTACTCAATCGCGGTCAGCGCGGTGAAGTGCAGCTTCGCGTTGGACTTCCAGCCCTCGGGCAGGTTCTCGTAGATCTCCGAACGCTGCAGGGCCGCCTTGACGGAGTAGGCCGCGGCGTCCTTCTCCCGCTGGGTACCGACGTACTCCGCGTAGGAGTTGCGGTAGTCCTCGCGCCAGCCGTGCCAGGCGTTCGGGTCGGTGTTCTCGCCGCCGGCCATCCAGTCGGGGAACACGGTCTGGTGGTCGACGTATTCGAAGTCCCAGTCCGTGAGCCGCGTGATGTCGTGCCATTCCTCGCGCTTGAGGATCGTCACGCCGATCTCCTTAATCGTTGCGATCGTGTCGGTGTGCGGTCGCGATGCCGCCACCCAAAGTTCTGTCTGAGGCTGTTCTATGGGGCCCGGCAAGCGACGGCAGCGGCACAGTGGGCCGGCGCCGTGGGCTTTTTTCGTCCTACCAGGACGAACAAAGCCCGGGCTTTCTCCCACCTCAGGCTTCTGACCTGCGGGAACACCGCCGAACACGGCGCGAACACGTTCCCGTCAGGGGTCCCCGGAGGACGTGTTCCGGGTCACGAAACCCGGTCAATAGGGCCTTCCGGAGACCCCGCAGGGCCCTGTCTCGTCCTGGCGGGACGAATGCCGGCTCAGTACCGGGCACCCACCGGGGCGGGCAGCTCGTCCAACCGCTTGCGCAGGTGATCGGGCAGCACCACGTTCCCCGCGGCGGTGTTCTCCAGCACCCGCTCCCGGCGCCGGGTGCCGGGGATCGGCACGATGGCCGGGGAGGTGGCCAACGTCCAGGCCAGCGCCACCTGCGCGGGCGTGGCCTCCAGCTCCTCGGCCACCGCGCGCACCTCGTCGACCAACCGTTGGTTGCCGGCCAGGGCCTCGGCGGCGAATCGCGGATTGCGGGCCCGGAAGTCGTTGGCCTCGAACTGCTGGTCAGCGCTGATCGCCCCGGTCAGGAAGCCACGGCCGAGCGGGGCGAACGGGATGAGCGTGGCCCCGTTGGCCTCGCACCACTCCAGCACCCCGTTGTGCATCACGTCGCGGGTCCACAGCGAGAACTCCGACTGCACCGAGGACACGGGGTGGACCTCGTGCGCCCGGCTGCACTCCTCGGCGGTGGCCTCGGACAGCCCGATGGCCCGCACCAGGCCGCGCTCCACCAGCTGCGCCATGGCGCCCCAGGTCTCCTCCACCGGGACGTTCGGGTCCACCCGGTGCAGCTGGTACAGATCGATGTGGTCGGTCTGCAGCCGGCGCAGCGATTCCTCCAGCTGCGGCGCGACCTGCTCCGGGCGGCCGTCCTTGGTGAACTCGAAGGTCGTCAGGTCCACGTACATGCCGAGCTTGGTGGCCAGCACGACCTCGTCGCGGCGGCCGGCCAGGGCGCGCCCCACCAGCTCCTCGTTGTGGTGCGGGCCGTAGGCCGGCGCGGTGTCGATGAGCGTGACACCGGCGTCGAGCGCGGCGTGGATCGTGTCGATGGACGCGTTGTCGTCCTTCTGGGACGGGTCGTAGGCCCAGGACATGCTCATGCAGCCGAGGCCGACGGCGCCCACGGTCAGGCCGGAGCGGCCGAGCGGACGGGTCGGGATGCGTGTGGTCATGCCTTCGTTCTACCCTCCAGCGGCACGTTATTGACGGCCAGCAGCACCACGATGCCGCCCGCCACGCAGAACGCACTGTCCGCGACGTTGAACACCGGCCAGTGATGGATGTGCAGGAAGTCCACCACGTGCCCGCGGCCGAAGCCGGGCGCGCGGAAGATCCGGTCGGTGAGGTTGCCCAGCGCGCCGCCCAGCACCAGCCCGAACACCAGCGCCCACCAGGCGCTGCCCAACCGGGACGCATAACGCAGGATCGCCGCGATCACCGCGACGCTGACCAGGCTGAACACAATGGTCATGCCGACGCCCAGACCGAAGGCGGCGCCGGGGTTGCGCACCAGTTCCAGGTCGAACGCGGAGTCGATGATGCTCACCGGATGCGTGCGGTTGGCGAGGGAGTGCACCGCAATCAGCTTGGTGACCAGGTCGATCGCGTAGACCAGGACGGCGGCCACCACCAGCAGCACCAACCGGTTACGACGCAGCGGCGCCGGGGGCGGGGGCGGATCCGCGAGCGGCGCGGTGCTCTCGTCCACGTCGGCCACGGCTCAGCGTCTCACGACTGTTGCAGGGCCAGGCCAACCTGGCGCGCCAGACCGGCCAACACGGTGGCGGTGTCCGCCCGATCGGCGGGCACCCGGACCAGGCGCAGGCCGGGGCCGGGTTTGATCGCGGCCTCGAGTTCGGCCCGGGTGGTCACGGTGACCGCCGGGACGCCGGCCAGGGCGGCATCGGCACACAGGTCGAGGCCGTGCGGGGTGCCGAAGACGCGCTCGAAACCGGGCAACCCGGCCTGCGGCAGGGTGCCGAAGATGCCGCTGCCGTCGTTGTCCACCACCACCAGCACCAGGTCGGGGCGGGGGTCGTCGGGGGCGAGCAGGAGGCCGTTGCGGTCGTAGAGGTAGGTCAGGTCGCCGAGCAGCGCGATGGCCTGCCCGCCATTGCAGACCCGTTGGTGTCCCAACGCCGCGCCGATCGCGGTGGACACCACGCCGTCGATCCCGTTCACCCCGCGGTTGGCCACCACCGTGATGTCCTCGCGGGCGGGCAGCGTCAACTCCACGTCGCGGATCGGCCGGCTGGGACCGCAGACCAACAGGCCGCCCGAGGGCAGGCTCGCGCCGAGCACGGCGGCGACGCCGACCTCGGTCAAGGGGCCGGAGTCGAGTTCGGCGTCCAGCACGGCGGCGGCGGCGCGACCGGCACGCCGCCAGCGGGCCAGCCACTCGGTCTCGGTGTCCGCCACGGAGTCCAGGTTGAGCCACGGCGTCCGCGGCAACACCCGGCAGGCGGTGCGGGTCGGGTCCGGCCAGGCCGGCCTGGGGTCTATCACGATCTGCGTGCCCGCCCGGCCGATCCAGTTCAGCAGCGAGCGGGACAGGGTCGGGCGGCCGACGGTGAAGACGATGTCCGGCGGCGTCTCTGCGAGCGGCCCCTCGGCCAGCAGCAGAGGGTAGCCGGCGATCACGTTGGGTCCCCACCGGGAGTCGCTGGTCGGCTCGGCGAACAGCGGCCAGCCCAAGTGCTCGGCCAGGGCGACGACCCCGGACGGGGTGATCACGCCGTCCCCGGCCACCACCGCACCGCGCTGCGGGATCCGCTCGCCGAGGATCTCCGACACCGGCATCGAGGACGGCTCCACCCGGTCCACCCACACCCAGGCGGCGTCGTCCTCCCGCCCGTCCAGCGGCTCCGGCCAGGACGCGTCGTAATCGGCCCTGTGTCGTCGTCGGGCACCAGCGGCTCGCGGAACGCCAGGTTCAGATGCACCGGCCCGCCCGTCGCCGTGCCCGTGGCCGCGGCCACCGCCCGGCCCACCAAAGAACGCCAGTAGCCGACCTGACCGACCACCGGCTCGGGCACCCCGACCTCGGCGAACAATCGCACCGCCCGGCCGAACAGCCCGACCTGGTCGACGGTCTGACTGGCGCCGGTACCGCGCAGTTCCGGTGGCCGGTCCGCGGTCAACACCAGCAGGGGCACGTTGCCCAGGTCGGCCTCCAGCACCGCCGGATGCATGGCCGCCGCCGCGGTGCCCGATGTGCACACCACCGGCACCGGCCGGTTGGACCCGCGGGCGAGGCCGACCGCGAGGTAGGCCGCGGAGCGTTCGTCGATGCGCACATGCAGCCGGATGCGGTCCTCGGCATACAGAGCCAGCGCCAGCGGCGCGGACCGGGAGCCCGGCGCCAGCACCGCCTCGGTGACGCCGCACCGGACCAGCTCGTCGACCAGCACCCGGGCCAGCGCGGTGGACGGGTTCACCGGGTGCTCCCGCACGCCGCCGCGGCGGCACGCACCGCGCTCAATCGCTGCTCCCACATCACCGACACATCGTGAGGGGCGGCCAGCGCAGCCAGCGCGGCGGGGTCCGGAACGGCCCGACGCACCGGGAGATAGCCGTCGACCGCCAGCAACGGCTCCGCGCACACGTCGCGGTCCAGCAACGCGACGGTGGCCAGTCCACATGCATACGGCAGCTCGGGCAGCGCCGCGGCCAACGCCACCCCGGCGGCGATGCCGACCGAGGTCTCCAACGCCGAGGACACCACCACCGGCAACCCGATCTGCTCGATCAACCGCAGCGCCGCGGCGACCCCACCCAGCGGCGCCACCTTGATCACCGCGATGTCCGCGGCGTGCTCGCGGGCCACCCGCAGCGGGTCGGCGGCCCGACGGATGGACTCATCCGCGGCGATCGGCACGTCCACCAACCGGCGCACCCGAGCCAGCTCCTCGACGGTGGCGCACGGTTGCTCGACGTACTGCAGTCCCACCTCGCGGTGCAGCGCGACGATCGCCGCCGCGGCAACCTCGGGGTCGGGCCAGCCGCCATTGGCGTCCACCCGGATCCAGCCCGCGGTGCCCAGGGCGTCGCGGACCGCGGCGACCCGCTCGAGGTCCTCGCGCAGCGTCTGCCCGGCCTCGGCGACCTTGACCTTGGCGGTGTGCGCGCCGGGGTGGGCGGCGATGATCGCGGCCGCGCGGTCCGGCGCACAGGCCGGGATGGTGACGTTGACCGGCACCCGGTCGCGCACCGGTGCGGGCCACCCGACCGTGGCCGCCTCCACCGCGGCCTGCCACCACGGCACACACGCGGCGATGTCGTAGTCGTCGAACGGCGCGAACTCCGCCCAGCCCGCCGGCCCCTCCAGCAACATCCCGTGCCGGACGTCCAGCCCGCGGAAACGGGTCCGCAGGCCGATCGCATAGGTTCGGGCGTCGAGCATGCCCCCATCCTCGCCGCCCTCGACGGGAGAACCGAACGTGGTCTCGGAGCTGTTCGATCCGGACGCCTGGAAGCCGGTGCAGGGGTTCGACTTCACCGACATCACCTACCACCGGGCGATCGACTCCGGCACCGTGCGCATCGCGTTCCACCGCCCGGAGGTGCGCAACGCGTTCCGACCGCACACCGTCGACGAGCTGTACCGGGCGTTGGACCACGCCCGGATGAGCAGCGACGTCGGCTGCGTGCTGCTCACCGGCAATGGACCCTCGCCGCGGGACGGAGTGTGGGCCTTCTGCTCCGGCGGTGACCAACGGATTCGCGGGCGCACCGGCTACCAGTACGCCGACGGCGAGACCGCGGACACCGTCGACCCGGCGCGGGCCGGGCGGCTGCACATTCTGGAGTGCCAGCGGCTGATCCGGTTCATGCCCAAGGTGGTCATCGCGGTGATTCCCGGCTGGGCGGCCGGCGGCGGTCACTCCCTGTACGTGGTCGCCGACCTCGCGTTGGCCTCGGCCGAACATGCCCGGTTCAAGCAGACCGACGCGGACGTGGGCAGCTTCGACGGCGGCTACGGCTCGGCATACCTGGCCCGCCAGGTCGGCCAGAAATTCGCCCGGGAGATCTTCTTCCTGGGCCAGGAGTACTCCGCCGAGGACGCGTTGCGGATGGGCGCGGTGAACAAGGTTGTGCCGCACGCCGAGCTGGAGGTCGAGGCACTGCGCTGGGCGCGCATCATCAACGCCAAGAGCCCTACCGCCCAGCGGATGCTCAAGTACTCGTTCAACCTCATCGACGACGGGCTGGTCGGCCAGCAGATCTTCGCCGGGGAGGCCACCCGGCTGGCATACATGACCGACGAGGCCGTGGAGGGCCGCGACTCGTTCCTGGAGAAGCGGGCGCCGGACTGGTCGCGCTACCCCTGGTATTTCTGAGCCGGTGGACACCCGCGACCTGCTCCCGGTGGTCGTCGACGCCTCCGCCGCCGACCCCGTGCCGGGTCTGCACGCGGCCCTGACCGGTGCCGGTCCGGCGCTGCTGCCGGTGCCCGCGGATGCGCACGGCGAAGCCATGGCCGCGCAGCTGATGAGCAGCTGCGGCGGGGTGGTGCCCGCGGACACCGCGGTGGTGGTGCCCACGTCGGGTTCCACCGGCGAGCCGAAGGGCGTCCGCATCGGCGCGGCCGCGCTGGAGTACTCCGCCACCGCGACGCACGCCGCGCTGGGCGGCCCCGGCCAGTGGCTGCTGGCCATGTCGCCGGCCCGGATCGCCGGACTCACGGTGCTGGTGCGCGCCCGGGCGGCCGGCGTCGCACCGGTGGCGCTGAACTCACTCGGTGGCTTCCGGGCCGACGCGTTCGCCGACGCGTTGGCCGCGATGGACCCGGCCGTGCGCCGCTACACCGCGCTGGTGCCCACCCAGTTGATCCGGCTGCTGGACGCCGGCGTCGCCTTGGGGGGGTTGGACGCGATCCTGCTCGGCGGCGGCCCGATCCCGGTCGGGCTGCCGGAACGGGCCGCCGCGGCCGGCGTGCGGGTGGTGCGCACCTACGGGATGACCGAGACCTGCGGCGGCTGCGTCTACGACGGCCTGCCGCTGCGTGGCGTGCGGATGATGATCGGCGTGGGCGGGTTGATCCGGATCACCGGCCCGCTACTGGCCCGCGGCTACCTGAGCGCCGACCCGCAGTCCGGGTTCAACGGCGCGTGGTTCACCAGCTCCGACCTCGGCCACATCGACGGCGCCGGGGTGCTGCACGTGCACGGTCGCGCGGATGACGTGGTGATCAGCGGTGGGGTGAACGTCGCCGCGCAGGCCGTCGAGGCGGTGTTGGCCGGTGACCCGGCGGTGACCGAGGCCGTGGTGGTGGGCCGGGCGGATCCGGAGTGGGGTCAGCGCGTGGTCGCCGTGCTCACCGTCACCGGCCAGGGCCCGGACACCACTGCCCTGCGCGCCGCGGTCACCGCCCGACTGGGGGCACCCCATGCCCCGCGGGAGTTCGTGGTGCTCGACACGCTCCCCCGGCTGCCGTCGGGCAAGGTGGACCGGGCCGCCCTGCGCACCCTGGTGAGGGGCGCCGAGTCCTAGGTCCGGTCTCAGGTCGTGCTGACGATCAGCACGTCACAGCTCGCCTTGTGGGCAACGTCGTTCGGCACACTGCCGAGCACCCGGCGGGCGCCCTTCATGCCCTTGTTGCCGACCACGATCAACTCGGCGTGCGCCGACTTGGCCGCCTCCAGCAGGGCCGTCACCGGGTGCCCGTCGATGACGTGGCCGGTGGCCTTGACCCCGCCCGCGGCAAGCTCGGTGACCAGGGCCTCGAGCATGCCCACCAGGCCGGTGCGCAACTCGGCATCCCACTCGCCGCCGTGCACGCCGGCGAAGGCACCCTCGGCACCGGCAATCACGCCCGCGCCGGCCGGTCGGTGCGCGGTGACCACGTGCAGGTGAGCGCCCAGCCCGGCGGCGATCGCCGCGGCCCGCTGCACGGCCCGGGTGGCCGTGGCCGACCCGTCGGTACCCACCACGATCGAGGTGTACATCCGAATCCCTCCAGTTGTCTTCAGTGCTGGGCCGCCCTGGAACGCCGCGCTCTGTCGCCCTGGGGAACACTGACACCATGGCGACGCCCGGGCAATGGCTGGCCGGTGCCCGACCGCGCACCCTGCCGGCCGCGGTGGCCCCGGTCGCGGTGGGCACCGGGGCGGCAGTCGAGGCCCACGGAGCCGTGTGGTGGAAGGCGCTGCTGGCGCTGGTCGTCTCGCTGGCCATGCAGGTCGGGGTGAACTACGCCAACGACTATTCCGACGGGGTGCGCGGCACCGATGAGGTACGGGTCGGCCCGGCTCGGTTGGTGGGCGGCAAGCTCGCCACGCCGGCGCAGGTGAAGGCCGCCGCGTTCGCCTCGTTCGGGGTCGGCGGGATCGCCGGGCTGGTGCTGGCGGCGACCAGTTCCTGGTGGCTGTTACTGGTGGGCATCGCCGCGGTGGCCGCGGCCTGGGGCTACACCGGGGGGCAGCGGCCCTACGGCTACCGGGCCTTGGGCGAGCTCTCGGTGTTCGTGTTCTTCGGGTTGGTCGCGGTGCTCGGCACCACCTACGCGCAGGTCGAGGATCTGTCCGCGTTGTCGGTGGTGGTGGCGATCCCGGTGGGCATGCTCGCCTGCGCGTTGCTGGTGGTGAACAACCTGCGCGACGCGCCGGGCGACGCGGTCGCCGGCAAGCGCACCTTGGCCGTGGTGCTCGGTGACCGACGGACCCGCACGTTGTTCGTGGCCCTGCTGCTGGTGCCGTTCGCGGTGATCCTGGCGCTGGTACCGGCCCACCCGTGGGTGGCGCTGGCGCTGCTGGCGCTACCCGCAGCACGCCCGCCGGTGAGAACGGTCACCGGCGGGGCGCGCAATCGCGATCTGATCCCGGCGCTGGCCGGGACGGCGCGGGCACAGCTCAGTTACGGGCTGCTGCTCGCGCTGGCGCTGTCTTTCTCCAGCTGAGGGTCAGCCGTTGCCCGGCTGCGAGGGGTCCGTGGTGTCGGTGGTGGTGGTGGTGGCGTCGTCGGAGTTCGAGTGCACCGAGTGATCGGTGTCCCGCGGCTCGAACCGGTCGCCACTGTGCTTGGCTACCGGCGGCTTGCTGACCGGCGGCGCCGGGGGCGCGGCCGGGGCGGCCGGGGCGGCGGGAGCGACCGGAGCGGCCGGCTCGGACACCGGCTGCTGCGGGTGGGCCGGGGCGGGTGCCGCGGGGTTGTCCGCACCGTAGTCAGGGTTCGACGGGTCCTGCGCCGGTGCCTGCGGTCCGGAGTTGGCCGGGTCGGCCGGGTCGGCCGGGTCCTGGCTCACCGCAGGGCCGGTCGGGGCGGCCGGAGCCGCGGGAGCGGCCGGCGCGGCACCGGTGAACGTGGCCCCACCGGTCGAATTGGCGGGCGCGCTCGGGTGGTGCGAGGAATGCGAACTGTGCGAGCTGTGGTGCGAGGTCTGGGACCGGGAATCGTGCTGGTCCGGGCTCGCGGGCCGGGTCGGCCTGCTCGGCTCGACGTGCACCGAGGGCGCCGACGGACGCGTCGGGGCGTTGGTCACGTGCTTGGGCGTGGCCGCGTGTTGCGCGGGCGCGGCCGGGGCCACGGCAGCCGGGTCGGCGGCGGTGGTGGACTTGGCGGCCTCCGCGGCCGCAGCCTGCGCAGCGGCCGCCTGCTGGGCCTCCGCCTGCTGGGCCTCCGCCTGCTGAGCCGAGGCCTGCTGGGCAGCCGCAGCTTCGGCGGCCTGCGCGGCCTCGGAATCGGTCTGGCTGACCACCGCGGGCTGCTGGGCCGACTGGGCACCCTGCGCGGGCACGCTGACCGACGGCGCGTCGGCGGTCACGTTGTTCAGGTCACCGGTGTGCATGGACGGCGCGGTCAGCGCTGCGACCAGCGCGAACGCCGGGACACTGGCACCGGCCACGATGCCGACCACGGTCAGCGCCGTGCGCCGACGGGCCAGGAAGGCCGCGCCCACGGCACGCTTGGGTACCCGGTAGGCGGTCGCCGCGGTGGCCTGCGTGGGGATCTGCACGGCCGGCGTGCTGCCGTCCGGCGCGGACATCCCCCGGGCCTCGTAGTAGTGCGGCTCGGCAGCGGCCCAACTCGACCCACGCCGGTAGCCCATCTCGCGGCGCCGCTTGAGGCTGCGCATCGATCCGCGAACCGCCTGAGCCCAGAGATTGAGCTCGGGCATCATCCGCGAACTCGGTCCGTTACCACCCACGACGTCCCCCTATGACGTTCGACCGGCATTCCTGCCCGGCTCGGCCGGGCGGCCCACCTCCAAGGCACGCTAACTCGCGCACTTCGGGCGTGTGGCCACAATGCAGAATTCGCCCCGAACCGGTGAAAGGGGAATTACATTGCGCCGTTCGGTTTACTGCTCGGGCGCAGGCTTCGGAGTTTCGACGGCGTCCAGTGTCGCGTCCTCGCGGGCCGCGGAGGCGTCCAGCCGCGCATTGAGCCGACCCACCCGGCCGGCCAGTGACCTGGCCATTTGTTCGCGCGGCCCGGATAACAGGACATAACTGAGCACACCGGACACCAGGGTGGCGACCATAATCACCACGAAGAAATTCACCCCGCGCAGGGTGACGGTGGCCAACGCCAGCGTGGCCAGAAATATCCCGAGCCGGCGGATCGAGTAGGACGCGGCGGGAGGCAACTGCACGCGGTCCAGTGAAGCACGGCGGCCGGGCCCGAGCCGGCGCCGGGGCGGTGCATCGCCGGATACGCGCCGGATACGCCGTCCGCGGGGACTACTCTGGATGTCTGCGCCGGGCGGGGGAGAACGACCGAGGAAGGGGTGGCATGGCCGTACTGCTGCTCCTCGGCGTGGTCGTGATGGTGTGGGCCCTGGTCGAGGTCGCGCAGGCCGACCCCAAGTACGTCCGCCACCTGCCGCGGCCGGTGTGGGTGTTACTGATCGCGCTGGTCTTCGCATTCGGCCCGTTGGCGTGGTTCTGGCTGGGTCGGCCCAAGGTCGTTGCCCCGGCGCCGGAGCGGCGACGGCCCGCCAAGGTCCCCATCGCCGCCCCCGACGACGACCCCGAGTTCATGCGGCACATCGAGGCCCACCTCGACCTGCAGCGGCGACTACGCGGCGAACCAGGACCGGGCCAAGACACCGACGGCGAGCAGACCGCCCGGGACTGAGGACTCACGTCCCCGCGTAGCTGTGCAACCCAGTTACGACCAGGTTGATCACGAAGTAGTTGAACAGGAAGCAGCCGAAGCCGGTCAGCGCGATCGCCGCGGCGCGACGACCCTTCCAGCCCGCGGTGGCCCGCGCGTGCAGGTACGCGGCGTAGACCACCCAGGTGATGAACGCCCAGGTCTCCTTGGGGTCCCAGCCCCAGTACCGGCCCCAGGCGCTCTCCGCCCAGATCGCGCCGGCGATCACCGCGAACGTCCACAGCGGGAACACGAACGCGTGCACCCGGTAGGCCAGCCGGTCCAACGTCGCGGCGCTGGGCAACCGTTCGGTGAAGCCCCCGACCACGGCCCGCCGTTCGGCGCGCTCGACAATCAGGTACAGCACGCTGACCGCCGCACCCACGGTGAACACCCCGGCCGAGGTAACCGCGGCGATCACGTGGATCACCAGCCAGTAGGACTGCAGTGCGGGCTGCAGTTGCTCGGCGTCGGTGTAGAGCACCGTGACCGCCAGGCCCATGGTGAGCAGCACCGGGGTGATCACGAAGACGCCCAGCCACCGGATGTCGTAGATCCGGGTGAGCACCAAGAACGCCCCGACGGCGGCCAATGCCGCAGCCGTGGAGAACTCGTACATGTTCCCCCACGGCACGCGGTGTACCGCGAGGCCGCGGCAGAGCACGCCGGTGAAATGCAGCAGGAAGGCCAGCGTGGTCAGGGACAGCCCGATACGCCCGAACCGGTCCGCTCGCTCGTCGGTGGGTCGAACGATCGCGGGCGGGCCGGCGGGGGGAACCGCAGCGTCAAGTCCGCGTGCTCCGACCCCGACCAACTCGGCGGCGGGCACGGCAGCCGCAGCCGGGGTCGTGGCGAAGCGTCGGGAATCGAAGGCCCACTCCGCGCACAGCGCGAGCATCGCCAGGGCATAAACCGCGATCGAGAAGTGGACGAACCGGTCGCTGTAGTGCGCCAGTTGGTGGTGCACGGGCACGGGCTACTCCTCGCTCGCGCGCTTTTTGATGGTGCTTCCGGCAGGCGGGCCCGCGCGTAAGGCGTCCAGTACCCCGCCAACGTCCGCCGCCAGATCCGGACCGTCACTGCGGGCCAGCGCACCGACGTCGACCACGGTACGCCCGGCCCCATCCGGGGTCGCGCGCACCCACAACCGACGCGGACGCACGAACAGCGAACCGAGCAGGCCGAGGATGGCCAACGCCGCGCCGAGCAGGGTCAACTCGCGGCCGGGGTCGTCGGTCAGGTTCA
>DASQPJ010000068.1:0-3898 GCA_035644015.1 Sporichthyaceae bacterium | reverse complement strand
TGGTGCCGATCCGGCCATATACGGCTGCGGTGTTGGCCGCGGCAAGGTCGCGCGCCAACGCCCGGATCGTGGCTGCCGGGATCCCGGTCAGGGCCGCGGCCGATTCGGGGGTCACGTCCGCCACCGCGGCGCGGACTTCGTCCACGCCGGTTACCCAGTCCGCGACGGTGCCGAGATCGATCAGCTCTTCTTCGAACAGCAGGTGGGTCATCGCGGCCAGCAGATGGGCGTCGGTGCCCGGGCGGATGGGGATCCACTGGTCGGCAAGCTCCGCGGTGCGGCTGCGCCGCGGGTCCACCACCACCAGCTTTCCGCCGCGGGCCCGCAGTGCCTTGAGCCGGCCCGGCCAGTCCGGGGCGGTGGCCAGGCTGCCGTTGGACACGGACGGGTTCGCCCCCAGCACCAGCAGGAAATCCGTGCGGTCCACGTCGGGCACCGGCACGGTGGCGTTCGAACCGAACATCAGCGCCGCGGCAATCTCCTTGGGCCGCTGGTCCAGCGTGGACGCGGAGTACAGGTGCGGCGAACCCAGCGCCTTCACCAGGTGGCGTAGGTACAGCATCGGACCGAGGTTGTGCGCGGCCGGATTGCCGAAAAAGAGGGCCACCGCGTCCCGCCCGTGTCGCTCGATCACGCCGTTCAGCCCGCGATCAACGACGGCCCAGGCCTGCGTCCAGGTGGCCTCGACCAGGTGCCCGGCGGCGTCGCGGATCAGCGGTTGCCGGATGCGGTCGGGGTCGTCGTGCAACTGGCCCAATGTCGAGCCCTTGGGGCAGATGAACCCGCGGCTGAACACGTCGTCACGGTCGCCGCGGATGCGCACGACCTCCTCGCTGCCGTCGGCGCGCGGCCGCAGGGTGATCTCCAACCCGCAGGTCGCCTCGCACAGCGGGCAGGTACGCAGGGCCGTGCGCTGAGCGCTCATGCCGACATGCTGCCGGAGGGATAGAGAGCGGGGCGAGGGGGTAGGTGCGGGCAATGTGCGGATTTGCCGGTGAACTATGCCCGCGCGGAGGACGTCCGGACCTGGTCGCAGTGCAGCGGATGGCGGCCACCATGGGTGATCGCGGCCCGGATGCCTCGGGGACCTGGTCCGACGACCGACTCGCCCTGGCCCATCGACGCCTGAAGATCATCGATCTGTCCGACGCCGGGGCCCAGCCCATGGTCGACGCCGAGCTCGGCGTGACCGTTGTGTTCAACGGGTGCATCTACAACTACAAACAGTTACGCGAGGAACTGCAGCAGGCCGGTTACCGGTTCTTCTCCACCAGCGACACCGAGGTCATCGCCAAGGCCTACCGGGCCTGGGGCGATGACTTCGTGGACCGACTGGCAGGAATGTTCGCGATCTGCCTCTACGAACGCGATACCGGGCGGACGCTGTTGGTCCGGGACCGCTTGGGCATCAAACCCCTTTATCTCAGCGAACGCCCGGGCCGCGTCCGGTTCGCGTCCACGTTGCCCGCGCTGCTGGCCGGCGGCGGGGTGAACACCGACATCGACCCGATCGCCCTGCATCACTATCTGACCTTCCACAGCATCGTTCCGGCGCCGCGCACGATCCTCATGGGCGTGCGGAAGGTCCCCCCGGCGACCATGCTGAGCTTCGAGGCCGACGGCAGTCTGCGCGAGCGGGAGTACTGGACGCCGTCGTTCACCCGGGACCCGGCGAAGTCCGACTGGAGCGCCCGGGACTGGCGGGACGCCGTGCTCGACTCGGTGCGCACCGCGGTCCGCCGCCGCCTGGTGGCCGACGTTCCGGTGGGCGTGCTGCTCTCCGGCGGGTTGGATTCCAGCCTGGTGGTGGGCCTGCTCGCGCAGGAGGGCCAGACCGGCCTGGCCACGTTCAGCATCGGCTTCGAGGCCGCCGGCGGCGAGGACGGCGACGAGTTCAAGTACTCCGACGTGATCGCCCGCGAGTTCGCCACCGACCATCACCAGATCCGCGTGCCGACCGAGCGCATGCTGCCCGCGTTGCCCAAGGCGATCGCCGCGATGAGCGAGCCGATGGTGAGCCACGACGCGGTGGCCTTCTACCTGCTGTCGCAGGAGGTCGCCCGGCACGTCAAGGTCGTGCAGTCCGGCCAGGGCGCCGACGAGGTGTTCGCCGGCTACCACTGGTACCCGCCCATGCGACACGCCGGCGACGACCCGGTCGGCACCTACGAGAAGGCGTTCTTCGACGCCGACCTGGCGGCCCGCAACGCCGCGCTCGGCCCGGACTACCAACTCACCGCCGACGTCAGTCGGGCGTTCATCGAGGCGCACTTCGCCCGCCCGGGCGCGGCCGGCCCGGTGGACCAAGCACTGCGCTGCGACACCACGATCATGCTGGTCGACGACCCGGTCAAGCGGGTGGACAACATGACGATGGCGGCCGGGCTGGAGGCCCGGGTGCCCTTCCTGGACCACGAACTGGTGGAGCTCGCGGCGTCCTGCCCGCCCGAGCACAAGCTCGCCAACGACGGCAAGGGCGTGCTGAAGGAGGCCGCCCGCCACGTCATTCCCGACGCGGTGATCGACCGACCCAAGGGGTATTTCCCGGTGCCCGCGCTCAAGCACCTGTCCGGCCCGGTGCTGGAGCTGGTCCGCGACGCCCTGCACAGCCCGGCCGCCCGGGACCGCGGACTGTTCACCAGCGCGGAATTGCGGCACCACTTCGCCAACCCCAACGGCGAGCTGACGCCGCTACGCGGCAACAGACTCTGGCAACTCGGACTGCTCGAGATGTGGTTGCAGACCCATGGCATCTGACATCGCACTGGAATGCGGCTGGGGCCGGCTGATCATGGGCCACACTTTCGCCGATCACCTCGACCTGCTGACGGTGCTGGGCCGCGAGGCACCGGGCCGCCGCGACATCTGCATGTACGTGCGGGAACCGCAGGTGCTGGTCAGCCTGGCGCCGCACGAGTTGTTCATCGACCCCTCGGTCACCTACCGACTCCCGTTGACCGACCTGACCGGGACCGCGCCGATCGGCAGCCGGGGCATCCGGGTGCGGGAACTGGTGGGCGCGGCCGACGCCGACGCGGTCAACCGGCTCTACGCTGCCGCCGGGATGCTCACCGTCGCCCCGCAGACACTGATCGCCAACCAGGGCACGGACGCCTTCACCTACCTGATCGCCGAAGAGGTCGGCACCGAGCGGGTGCTGGGCACGGTGACCGGCATCGACCACGTGGCCGCCTTCGCCGATCCGGAAGCCGGGTCCAGTCTGTGGTGCCTGGCGGTGGACCCGCAGTCGCAACGCCCCGGCGTCGGGGAGACGCTGGTGCTCACGCTGGCCGCCCGGCTGCGCGCCGCCGGTGCCCGGCACCTGGACCTCTCGGTGCTGCACGACAACGCCCCGGCCATCGCGCTGTACAAGAAGCTCGGCTTCGCTCGGGTGCAGGTGTTCTGTGTGAAGCGCAAGAACCCGATCAACGAGCGGCTGTTCACCCCGGCCGCGGAAGATCTCGCCCGGTGCAACCCCTACGCGCGGATCATCGCCGACGAGGCGATCCGCCGCGGGATCCAGGTGGAGGTACTCGATCCCGAGTGGGGTGAGCTGCGACTGACCCACGGCGGGCGCAAGGTGCTCACCCGGGAGTCGCTGTCCGAGCTGACCAGTGCGGTCGCGATGAGCCGGTGCGACGACAAGCGAGTGACCCGGCGCATCCTCGAGGATGCCGGTCTGCCGGTGCCCCGCGGGCGCCAGGCCGCGCCCGAGGACGTCGCAGCGGACGCGGCGTTCCTCGACGCAGTCGGCGAGGTCGTGGTCAAACCCGCCCGCGGCGAGCAGGGTCGCGGCATCACCGTGGGCGTGCACACCAGCGCGGAGCTGACCTCGGCCGTGGCCGAGGCCCGGCAGCATTGCCCGGACGTGCTCATCGAGGAACTGGTTCCCGGTCAG
>DASQPJ010000067.1:0-11336 GCA_035644015.1 Sporichthyaceae bacterium | reverse complement strand
ATGCACCACCAAACCGTCGAGCAACTCGGCGGTCTGCTCCGCGGCCACCACCGCCCGGCGGGCCAACGCGCGCAACGGCGCCCATTCGGTGTGCCAGGCGCCGTCGGATCGTTCGTCCACCGCGTTGGCCGCGGCTAGATGCAACTGCGCGGCCAACCCCGGGGCGGACAATGCCGCCCGCCGAATCAGCACCGCGAGCACCGGATTTTCCTTACCGGGCAGCGTCGAGGAGCCACCCCGTCCCGCCACCGAGGCTTCCGAGAGCTCGCCGAACTCCGGACGGGAGCGCAGCAGCACGTCGTCCGCGATCCGGCCCCAGGTATCGGTGCATGCGGTCAACGCATCACCGATCCGGGTGATCGGCCGGCGTTGGGTGTGCCACGGAGGGCGGGCCACCAACCCCAGCGCCCGCGCCAACCGCTCGGTCGCCTCGACCACGTCCCGCGGGCCGCCGAGCAGCTCAGCCAACCCGGCCAAGGTGCCCGCCGCCCCGCCCACCTGCAGCGGCAACTGACGGAGCGCCACATCAAGGTCGTCCGCGGCGTCCAGCACCCCGTCCAACCAACTCGCCGCAGTCAACCCGAACGTGGTCGGTAGCGCGGGTCGGCCGAGCGTACGGGCAACCGCCACTGTCCCCCGATGGGTCCGGGTCAGCTCGGCCAGTCGCTTCGCCTGCGTGTGCAGAGACCGCTGCACTCGATTGCCGGCCTCGCGCACGCACAGCATCAACGCGGTGTCCAGCACGTCCTGACTGGTCAGCCCCCGGTGCAACCAGTGCGCGGCGACCGGGTGCGTCGCGGCGCAGTGCGCGCGCAGCGCGTCGACCAAGCCGGACACCGGATTACCGGACTGTTCGGCCGCCTCGGCCACTGCATCGAGATCCGCGGTGAACTCCAGTCCGGCCAACGCCTCGACCGGCAGCACCCCGAACTCGGCGAGCACATCGAGCCAGGTGAGTTCGACGAGCAGCATCGCGTCCAGTACCGCGGCATCACTGCAACAGGAACCGGCACGTTGATCGCCGGGCCACAGCAGGTCCGTCACCCGGCTAATCCTGCCGAGGTACCAGGAACACCGTTTCGCCGGGACCTTGCAACCGGATGTCGAAGATTCGATCGTTGCCACGGGCGAGGGCGCGCAGGGTGTCCCGGTGCACCGGGGCCAGCCCGGTCCACATCGCATCCTCCGGCGCACTCGCCAGGTAGGCGCGGGTGATCAGCCGGTCGGTCAACCCCCGGGCGAAGACGGCCAACGTGACCCAGTCGCCCTCACTGCTGATCCGGAATCGGTAGCGCCCGGAGATGCTGGTCGCGCAGCGGCCCCAGCGCACCCCACCCGACGCGGTGGGTTGCCAGGCCTCCAACAACGCGTCCGGCACCGGCTTGCCGTCCCCGTCCAGCACGAGTCCGGTCAGCGTGACCGCATCCGGGTTGTCCGGCGCGACCAGATCGGTCAGCTCCGGGTTGGGCAACGACATCGCGAAGAACGGCCCGATGGTCTGGCCCGGCGTCGGCTCGTACAGCGAAGCGCCGTTCACCACAAACCTCCGGTCGGTCCGCCGAGCACGATGTCCCAGCGGTAGCCAGTGGCCCGTCCCGGCTCGCCGACCTCCGGGGCGTATTGGGCGATCAACCGCGCCCGGGCCGCCGGGTCGACCACCGACTGGGCGATCGGGTCGAGGTCCAGCAACGGGTCGCCGGGGAAGTACATCTGGGTGATCAGTCGCTCGCCCGGCCAGCCCAGCACGGAGAAGTGGATGTGCGCCGGGCGCCAGGCGTTCTCGTGGTTGCGCCACGGATACGGGCCGGGCTTGATCGTGGTGAAGGTGAAATCGCCGTCCGGCCCGGTCAGAGCGCGACCGCTGCCGGTGAAGTTCGGGTCCAGCGGGGCGTCGTGCACGTCGGCCGGGTCCCGGTAGCGGCCGGCCGCGTTGGCCTGCCACACCTCCACCAGCCGACCGGGCAACGGCAACCCGCGGGTGTCCAACACCCGCCCGGTGACGATGATGCGCTCGCCGATCGGCTCACCCTCGGCGCCGGCGGTCAGGTCGGCGTCGGCGGCGTCGAACCCGCGCAGCCGCATTCGGGAGCGTTCGGCGCTGGTGAACTCGGTGGGCACCGCGGGACGGGCCGGGTGGCGCAACCGAGTGGCCCGGTACGGCGGGTAGTCCAGCCGCGGCTCGGCGGCCGGCGCGGACCCAGCGGCGAGCGCGTCGGCATCTGCCGCGGCGATCGCGGCGATCTCGGCGTCGACGAGCTGCTGCTCGGTGCTCACGCCAGGAAGGTAGCGCCGTGGACCCCGGGTGTGACCAGCACACACGTCCTGACGGGTGAACGTCACTATCCCCGCAACGTCCGACGCAACGTGGCCTATAGGACACTGTTGGTCGGACGTTGCGATTGACTTGAGCGGTGATCCGCACCGCGGTGGGCATCATCGGCGCCGGGCCGTGTGGGCTGATGCTGGCGCACCTGCTGCGCTGCGCAGGCGTGGACGTGGTGGTGCTCGACCACCGCACTCGCGACGCCATCGAGACCACGGTGCGGGCCGGGCTGCTGGAACGCGACAGTGTGCGGCTGCTCGCCGACACTGGGGCGTCGGACCGGGTGCGCAGCGAGGGGCACGAGCACCGCGGCATCGAGTTGGCGTTCGGCGGCGCCTCGTACCGACTGGACTTCGCGGACCTGGCCGGGGCGTCGGTGTGGCTGTATCCGCAGACCGAGGTGGTCATCGACCTCGGTCGCACCCACGATCGAGCGGGGAGCGACATCCGGTGGGGTGTTTCCGAGGTCACCGTGCTCGACCTGGACCCGCCGCGGGTGGCCTACCGCGACGCCGCCGGCGCGCCCGCCGAACTGCACTGTCGCTATCTGGTCGGGGCGGACGGCTCGCACTCGATCTGCCGCCGGGCGGTGCCCGCGAGTGCCTGCCGGCAGTACTTCCGGGAGTACCCGTTCGCCTGGTTCGGCATCCTGGCCAACGCTCCGCGCAGCGCCCCCGAGCTGGTGTACAGCCACTCCGAGCGGGGGTTCGCGCTGGTCACCCAACGCACCGACACCCTGCAGCGGCTGTACTTCCAGTGCCCGCCGGACACCGACCCGACCGCGTGGTCCGACCAGGCGGTGTGGGCCGAACTGCAGGCCCGGTGCAACCCCAACGGGTGGCAGCTGCACGAGGGCCCGATCATCGACAAGGCTGTGTTGCCGTTCCGCAGCTTCGTGCACGAACCCATGCAGTACGGCCGGTTGCTGCTGGCCGGCGACGCCGCGCACACCGTCCCGCCGACCGGCGCCAAGGGGCTGAACCTGGCGTTGCACGACGCCCGGATCCTGGCCGAGGTGCTGCCCCGGGCACTGGCCGCGGACGCCCCTTCGCTGCTCGAGGAGTACCCGACCCGGGCGGTGGACCGGGTCTGGCGGGCCCAGCACTTCTCGTACTGGATGACCACGCTGCTGCACCAGTTGCCCGACGCCGGTGACTTCGACCGCCGCCGCCAATTGGCCGAGTTGCGCAGCGTCGTGGAGTCCCGCGCCGCCTCCACCTTCCTCGCCCAGGCCTACACCGGCTGGCCCGAAGGTGCGTAACTCCCCCGAGCGTGTAGTTGCGCAGCCCGGGACCGCTCCGGAACCTGCGTAACTACACACTCGGGTGAGTTGGTGCCACGTCCGGCGGGCCGGGCGGGTGATGATGCCCGGGTGACGGCAACGGTCGTCGACCTGTTCTCCGGGGCGGGTGGCGCGAGCGCGGGGTTCGCGGCGCACCCACGCTTCCTGCTGGTCGGAGCGGCCGACGCGCAACTGGGCAAGCCCAGCAGCAAGGCGGGCAGCCTGGCCTGCAACGCCACCTACGCGGCCAACCTGGGTCTGACGCCGACCGCGGCAAACCTGGGCAGCGTCGACCCGGACGACCTGGGCCGCGCCATGGGCCTGGACGCGAACCCGACCGTGTTGATCGCCTGCCCGCCGTGCACCGGCTTCTCCCGCACGCTGGCCGACAACCACCTGCGCGACGACCCCCGGAACCACCTGGTGCGGCGGACCGCGTTGTTCGTGCGGGCGTTCGCGCCCGAGGTGCTGGTCATGGAGAACGCCCGGGAATTGGTCATGGGCCGCCACCAGGGGCACCTGGCCGCGCTCACCGCCGCGCTGGGCAAGCTCGGCTACGGCGTGCACGCCGCCACCCATCTGCTCAACCGCTTCGGCCTGCCGCAGAAGCGGGAACGCGCGTTGGTGGTGGCGATCCGTGGTGCGACGCACGTCCCTGGCCTCGACGAGCTGTGGACGGGCCTGGAGGTCGACCCGAAAGCCACCCACGTGCGCCGGGCCATCTGGCACCTGCCCGCGCTGGACAACGGGGGCGTCGATCCCGAGGACCCGGCGCACGCCTGCTCCGCCATCCATGACCCGCTCGCGCTGCGCCGCACCGCGGCCATCCCGCACGACGGCGGGTCCTGGTTCGACCTGGCCGAGCACCCGGACGCGGCCCGTCTGCTCACCCCCACCATGGCGGACCGGCTGGCCCGCGGGGACCTGGGTAGCCACCCCGATGTGTACGGCCGCATGCACTGGGACCGGCCCGCGCCCACCGTGAAGCGGGAGTGCTCGCACGTCGGCAACGGTCGGTACACCCACCCCGAGCAGGACCGACTGTGCTCGGTGCGGGAACTGGGCATCCTCAACGGATTCCCCGCGGACTACCGGTTCTGCGGCGGCCTGAACAACGGCTATCGGCACGTCGGCGACGCGGTGCCGCCGTTGATCAGCCACCAACTGGCCTGGCTGGTCGATCGGTTGCTGACCGGCCAACGCCCCGGCCCCGAGCAGTGGGTGCTGCCGAACACCTCGTTGCAGGTCGACGACATTCGTCCGGCAGGCTGACCCGCCGTCACTTGGTGATGGTCAGCTTGCTCAGGTCCAGGTAGCCGAACGCGTCGAACGCCACGTTGTGCACCCGGTCGGAGAATGCGCCGATGGTGGCGCCGTACCAGAGCGGGATCGACGGCAGGTCGTCGCGCAGCTTCTCCTCGGCGGCCCGGTAATCGGAGAACGCGGCGTCCATCTTGGTGGCCGCGGTGGCGGTCACGATCGCGTCGTTGACGTCGTCGCTACTGAACCGGGAACCGTTGGAGGTGCCGAAGTTGTACCTCGAGGCGCTGCTGGACAGCGGCTCCTGGAAGTACAGCGGGGTCAGGAAGTCCTCGATCGACGGGTAGTCCATGGTCCAGGTCTGCGCCATCATCCCGGCCAGGCGACCCTCGTCGAAGTTGCGCCGCATCAGGTCCCCGGACATGGCCCGGGTGCTGCAGGTCTTGGCCAACGCCTCGTGGATGGAGGCGCAGACCGCGTTCCACGGCGCGCCGTCGGTGGCCGAGTCGTAGGTGATCAGCAGGTCGCCGGAGTGCCCGCCCGAGTTGCGGTACTGCCGCGTCGCGTCCTCCTTGTTGAACGCGCACACCTGCGCACAGCGGCCCGCCTCATAGCCACCCACGCCCGGCGGCACCCAACCGCTCGCCGCGGTCGCGGTCGCACTCAGCGTGTGCTCCACCACATCCGGTCGGTCGATGGCCTCGGACACCGCACGGCGCAAGCTCTGGCTGTAGTAGCTGCGGTCGAAGGAGCCGCGCGGGAAGCGCAACATGGTGACCGAGGCCCGCGGGCTGCTCACCCAGCGGTCGCCCAGGTCGTCCTTGAACTTCCCGCCGCCCACCAGGTTCTGCGGCACCCCGTCGATCACATCGAGTTTGTTGGAGACCACGTCGTTGTAGGCCGCGTTCGGGTCGGAGTAGCTACGGAACACCACCCGTTGCACCACCGGCTTGTCGCTGCCGACGTAGTGCGAGTCGGCTTTGAGCACCAACTGGTGGCCGTGGTCCCAGGAGTCGACCTTGAACGGGCCGGCGCCGATCGGCTCCTGGCCGAACTTCGCGCCGTCGTCGGTGAAGAACGACGCCGGCAACGGGGCGAACGGGATCATGCCCAGCCGCTGCGGGAACGTGGGGTCCGGCTGGCTCAGCCCGATGGTGAACGTGTGGTCGTTGAGCACCGCCAACCCGCTCATCGTGAGGGCGGTCGGGGTGGGCGGCAACTGCAGGCCCTCGGAACCGTCCGGGTCTGTCGGGTGCACCTCGGAGAAGCCCGCGATCGGTGCGAACAGCAGCGCGTCGGCCTGGGTGTGCGGGCCGTATGCCGCCCAGTTCCAGGCGTCCACGAAGCTGTGCGCGGTGATCGGGGACCCGTCGGAGAACGTGATCCCCTCCTTCAGGGTGACCCGGAAGGTCTTCGCATCGTCGGTGTCGATCGCTCCGGCCAGGTTCGGCTGCACCGACCCGTCGGTGCCGTAGCCGACCAGCCGGGCGGTCACCGCGTTGAGCACCTGCGCGCCGCAGGAGGTCACCACGTCGGACGGGATCAGCGCGCCGCCGGGATCGCACCAGCCGACGCTCACCGAGTCCTCGCCGGACGCGGACGCGGCGAACTTGCTCGAGTCGCTGCTGCCGTTGCACGCGGCCAGCAAGAGCACGGTGGCCACCGCCGTGGCCGTGGACCGGTACCGACGCGTGGCGAACATGGCCGCTCCAGGGTGGGACGCGCGCTGGCTGAACCGAATCATTCTCGACAGAGTCGAAGTTGATCTTAGTCCGGCGTGTCGTCCGAATTCACGACTGATGTCGGGTCAGGTCAAGGAGTCGGGATCGGGGGCGCCGCCTGCGGCTGCGGGGCCCCCGCCACCGGCTCGCCGTAGTGCGGCGCAGCGGGGTCCACGTAGTGCGGGAAATTGCCCGCGCGCCAGGCCGTGCGCTGCGCGTCGGGCACCGTGTCCAGCCAGTTGGCCAGGTCCAGGTAGCTCACGCAGCGCACCTCGGGCTTGGTGCAGTTCTCGGTGACGAACTCCGCCAGCGCGTCGGTGTAGGCCCCGTCGTGCCACATCTCGAAGTGGTTGCCCAGGTAGATCGGCGCCCGGTCCCCGGTGTAGCTGGTTTGGAAGTACTGCCGGTAGGTGTCCAGCGCTTGCTGCCGCCAGTGGTCGGTGACCGAGGTCGGGTAGCTCGCCGAGGTGTGGCAGCCGTCGTGCAGGAAGCAGATGTTGTAGTCCATGGACAGCGTGTGGTGGCCGCCGCTGCCATAGAACGAGGTCCAGGCCAGCGGGAACACCCACAGGTTGCTCGGCCCGGTCTGCGGGGCGCCGCGGCGCGGCCAGGTGGTGTCCGGGGTGGGGCTGGTGTCGTAGCGGTAGCCGTGCTCCGCCAACACCGGGTACAGCGCCTTGAAGTTGCCCTCCAGGCACGGGGTCCGCGAGCCGACCACGTCTTTGCTGGTGAAGCCCAAGTCCACCGGCGGGTTCAGGTTGTTGTTGTGGTTGGCGTTGTCCAGCAGCGAGTTGAACTGGTTGATCTCCTGGTCCCAGTCCGACGCGCTGAACGCGCCCACCGAGCCCCGGCCACCGCCGCAGATGTGCCCGTTGAAATGGCTGCCGATCTCGTTGCCCTCGGCGTGCGCGTCGCGCAGTTGCTCGAGTTCGTAGCGGATCGCATCCTGCGGAGTCTGGCCGGGCAGCGGCAGCACGCCGCTGACCTCCATGCCCAATCCGTCGTGCGCCGGGCCGATCTGCGGGGCCAGGTATTTTCCGATGTCGGATTCCGGCAGCAGGTACGGCCCGGACAGGAAGAACGTGAAGCGCGCGTTGTACTGCCGCGAGACATCCCGCCAGAATTGGAACATCGGGTACTTGCCACCGACCGCGACCCCGGCACCGTCGAAGGCAACCACCACGACCTGCGGCGGACGTTGCCCGTCGGGCACCGGGCCGAGCGGAGGTGGGCCCACCCGGCCGGCAGTGCTCACCGCGGTGGCGGACGGGGACGCGGAGGCTGTCGCGCTGGGCTCAGGGATTGCGGGTGCGAACGGCGCGCTCTCGCGCAGCGTGCCGCACGCGGCCAACGCCGCCGCCGCACTGACGGCGGCCGCTATCCGGGTCGCCGTGGGAATCCGCATCGCACCAGGGTGCGCTTGCTGTGGCTTTCCCGGGCGTTATTCGGAGATGTCGTGCTCCGGAGGAGTGAATCGGGAAAATGCCCGCCGGCCGGCTCACCGGTGACTCACCCACCCCTTGCATCGCGCTCACCTGGCGTTCAGCCGGTCACGGGCAGGTGAAGCCGACGTACTCGCGACGATCACCGACCTACCCTGCGAACGTGGGCAGTCCCGGCCACTTCGAGGATCAGGTCTCGCTGCGAATGCGTGTGCAGCGGGCCATTCTCGGCGCGGCCGGGATGGCGCTGCTGCTCTTCGCGGTGCCGCTGGCGGTCGCGGTCGGCGTGCTGGTGCACAGCGGCGCGGTCACCGACCTGCAACGTGACGCCACCCGCGCGGTCGCGTTGGTCGGCGACGGGCCGGTGCTGCCCGGCCAACCGGTGCGGATCCCGACGTCCGAGGACTCCGCGCGGATGGCGGTCTACACCACCACCGGGTTGCGTGGCTGGGGTCACGGCCCGGAGCGCTCCGGGCTGGCGGCCGGGGCCGCGGACGCCGACGCACACGACGGCCGGGAGTCCGGTGAGATCGCCGTGGTGGTCCCGGTGATCACCGATGGCCACGTGGTCGGCAGCGTGCGCGCCGCGTTCCCGGTGCAGGGCGTGATCCTGCGGATCGTCGGCTGGTGGGCCGCATTGTTCGCATTGGCCGCGGCCGCCATGCTCGCGGTGCGGGTGCTGGCCCGGCGGCTGGCCGGCGGCGTGGCCATGCCGGTCGAACAATTGACGGTGGCCGCGCGGGCATTGGGCGACGGGGCGTTCGACCTGGCGCTGCCGCGGTCCGGGGTGCGGGAAACCGACGAGGCCGGCGCCGCACTGTTGGACACCGCGCGCCGCATCGGCGCAGTCGTGCGCCGGGAACGCGCCTTCACCCGCGACGTGTCCCACCAACTGCGCACGCCGCTGTCCGGGTTGCTCACCGGGTTGGAGAGCGCGGCGGCCGACCCCGGTGCGCACGCCGATGCGGTGGGCACCGCATTGGACCGGGCCCGGCACCTGCAGACCATCGTCGATGACCTGATCCTGGTCCGGGGCAGCGCCTTGGACGCGCAGTGCGACGTGGTCGCAGAGGTCCGCACCGTGGTGGCCCGGTTGCATCCGCCGGATTCCCGTCGGGTGCAGTTGCGCTGCGATGACGTGCCGGCCGCCCGCTGCGCCCCCGCGGTGGTCCGCCAGGTGCTCAATGTGCTGGTGGACAACGCGATCCAGCACGGGTCCGGTGACATCACCATCACCGTCGAGGCACTGGGTGACTCGGTGGTGGTGGAGGTCGCGGACGAAGGACCGGGCTTTGCCCCGGACGCCGCGCCCGGCACCGGGTTGCGGTTGGCCGGGGACCTCGCCGAGTCGGTGTACGGGGCGCTATTGATCCGGCGACGCGGGGCCCGGCCGCGGGTCGCGGTGTTGCTGCCCGCGGTGCCGGACCCCGATCACGCCGGCTCGATCGCCACCTGAGTCCGGCAGTCTGATGAACCGTCAGCCGGCCGGGACGAAGAACTCCAACGGCAGGTTGTCGGGGTCACGGAAGGACAAGCCGGAACCGTACGGGGCATCGACGATCCCGCCGTGGGCGATGCCGAGCTTGTCCAGGTGGTTCACCCACTGCTCGAGTTCGCCCCGGTCGGCGCAGGCGAAGGCGACATGGTCGAGTCCGGGCCGGCGCTCGTCGAAGGCCCGGGCGTTTTCCCCGTCGGGGAACGCATGGATGCCGAGCAGCGTGTTGCCGAGCAGCCAGACGACGTGGTGGAACGGGCCGGTGTCCTCGTCGATGACGGGCTCGGCCTCGAGCAGGTTGCGGTACCAGGGCACACTCACCGACAGGTCGCGCACGGTCAGCGCGACGTGAGTGATAGCCGGAAATTCAGGCATGGTGGGGCTCCTCCAGGGGATGTGCTGCATTGATGTAGTCACCCTGCATGCGGGCCATGGCGTGCGACCAGTACAACATCGGGACTCCTGTGGTCCACATGCGCTACCGAGGCGGTCCAAAGGCTGTACCGGAGTTCGTTGACGGTGTGACAGATACTGGCGCTCATGGCGACGTATGCGGAGTACTGTCCGATCGCGGCCGGCGCGGAGTGCCTGGCCGACCGTTGGACCCTGCTTATCCTGCGCGAAATGATGGTCGGCGCCCACCGATTTAACGACATCCACCGCGGCATTCCCCGGATCAGCCGAACCCTGCTGTCGCAACGGCTTCGGACGCTGGTCAACCGGGGGATTGTGGAACGGGCCTCGATGGGCGCGCACCAGGAGTACCACCTGACCGCGGCCGGCCGGGACCTCGAGGACGTGATCTGGGGGGTCGGCAACTGGGCGGTGCGCTGGGCGTTCTTCGATCCCGAGGAACACGAGCTGGACATTGTGTGGGTGGTCTGGCAACTGCACCGTCGGGTCAACTTCGACCAGATGCCGGCCGGGCGGACCACGGTGGAGTTTCGTGCCACGGGCGCAAGGCCCGGGCGGGCGTGGTTGGTCTCGGATCGCAACGCTGCCACGGGTTGTGAGATGGACCCGGGTTACGAGGTCGACCTGGTGGTCTGCGGGGACAACCATGCGCTGCACCGTTGGTACTCCGGTGTTAGTCCGTGGCGTCGGGAGGTGAGTGACAATCAGATTTCCCTGCAGGGGCCCAGCCGCCTGGTCCGCGCCTTCCCGACCTGGTTCGCGCCCAACCCGTTCGCCGGCGAGATCACCCGGCACCAGGCCGCCCAACGCCGCGCGTAGACGCCTGGCCTGACGTGTTCTTGCCCGCAGCCGACCTGCCGATGGGGTCGGCTTGCGGGGGCGCTGACCCTTCCACGGGCGAAACCTGCAGTCGATCATGCATAGCGTGGCGCGATGAGCAATCTGCGTTCGCGGGCCGTCATCCAACTGATCCGTCACCTGTTGGTGCGCGCTGTCTTGGTCTTCCCGTTCGCCGGGACCTTCCATTACTGGCAGGCCTGGGCCTTCCTCGCGGTGAACCTCGTCGGCGAGGGCGGCACCGAGTTGTACCTGTACCGCAAGGACCCGGCGCTGCTGGATCGTCGTCTGGGCCAGGGCGTGCGGGGTCGTACCGAGGAGCGCACTTCGCAGCAGAAGGTCCAGACCGCCGCGCAGCTGTTGATGATGATCACCATGGCGCTGGCCGCCACCGACCACCGCAAGGGTTGGTCCTCGGTGCCCGCCTCGGTGTGTTTGGTCGGCGTCGCGCTGATGGCCCTGTCGTTGTTCATGGTGTTCTTGGTTTTCAAGACCAACACCTACGCCTCGGCCACGGTGCAGGTGGAGGAGAACCAGCACGTGGTTTCCTCCGGCCCGTATG
>DASQPJ010000066.1:0-10790 GCA_035644015.1 Sporichthyaceae bacterium | reverse complement strand
CCCCCACGGCCAGGGTGTCGTAGGGCACCTTGGGCATCAGCGGCGAGGCCGAGCGGTGGTCGCCCACGTGCTGGGAGATCGCCACCGGGGCCCCGACCGCGCGGGCCATCCGGACCGGCATCTCGCGAGCGACGGCGATGTTGTACTGGTGGTCCCGGGCGAACCAGCGGCGCACCGGCAACCAGTCGGGGAACGACCACCAGCAGCTGCCGCCGAGCATCGCGACCACCTTGCCGCGGGCGCGGCGGGCGGTGCCGCTGCGGTCCCATTCGAACCCGCAGGCCATCCCCACGGTGCCGAAGGACAGCGTGGAGATGCCGTCGTCGTCGCCGCCGCGGTAGTACGCGTTCTCCCACAGCGACGGGATGTCCTTGTCGTGCAGGTGCGCGGAGCCGTTGGGCTCGATCAGCATGTAGGTGCCGTAGGTGTCCGCGCCGCGGCGGGCCTGGAATCCCCCGCCCACCGTGCAATCCAGCTCACGGGCCAGGTCCCGCATCATGCGGTAGGGCGCCCCGTCCACCGGACGGGCCACCCCCTTCATGGCCTTGCCGTACATGTTCGGCGAGGTGAAGCCCTCCGGGAGCAGGATCACCTGCGGGTTGTGCTCGCGGTGCGCGGAACGCACCAGGCCCTCGCAGCGAACCATGTTCTCCTCGACCGCCCCGACCTTGAGCCGGGGCTGCACCACTGCGACCTTCAGATGCTCACTCACGTTTCCGTCCTCCCCGGCCTCAGGCCGACACTGCGGTCTGGGTGGGGGCGGCATCGGCGGTCTCTGCCGCGCCCTCGGTGGTGGCCGGTGGCCGGCGAGTACGGGTGCTGCGCGCCGCCTTCTTGGCCTCGGCGGCCGCGGCTGCGGCGGCCCGCTCCTCCTCCGGCAGGTAGGGCTTCGAGGACGGCCGGTGGTTGCCCAGCGCCATGTGCTCGGTCCAGCCGTCGCGTAGCCAGCTCTTCTTCACGGTGGCCTTGGGTCGACGGCCGGCCTTGATCTTCAACCGGTCCACGACATAGGCCAGGTCAAGCTTGAGCTCTCCGACGACGAACTCGGCGATCTCCTTGCGGTCGGCGCCGGGCCGGCGCAGGGCCCGCAGCGTCCAGACGACCTCGCGCCGCACGCTGACCAACTTGTAGGGGCTGATCTGGCGGGAGAAGGTGTCCGCCACATCGCGGCCGATCTGCGGATCTTCCTGCCCCTGCCGGTAGAACTCCATCTCCACGGCGCTGACCGAGGAGACACGGGAGTGTTTGTGGCCCCAGTAGTAGGTGCCGATCACCTCCTTGTCGCGCTTCAACTCGTAGCGACGGGTCGCGGCATCCAACGACTTCTGGTCATCCAGATGACCGGCGACGGTCTCGCCCAGCGTTCGGCCGGACCAGAGGCCGTCGCGGATGCCCTGCGCGATGACCGGGTCCTTGAAGCTGCCCGCGTCGCCCACCAGCGCCCAGCCGGGACCTGACGAGGTGCGGAAGAAGCCCTCGGTGTCGGTGGCTCCGCGCATCTTGATTTCCTTGACGGTCCCGCTCAGCCGGGCGGCCATCTCCGGTTGCGCGGCGACCACCCGGTCCCATTCCTCGGGGTCCTGACGGCAACGGTCGACGATCTCCACCGACGGCATCAGCAACGCGGTGATGGCGTTGTTGTTGACCGGGAACACGAAGCTGTTGATCTCCCCGTTCCGCCATTGGCAGATGGCGTCACGGCGAGGGTAGTGCGCGGAGCCCTCCGGGGAATCGGTCATGTAGTGGAAGGCCAGTCCACGGCCGTTGGGCAGCGCCTTGTACCGGGACGAGCCGACCCATTCGGCGAACAACGAGTCCCGACCGTCCGCGCCGACGACCAGCTTGGCGAGGATGGTGCAGGGCGTGCCCTCGGGGTCGGTGTAGTTCAGGCCGCACACCCGGTTGCCCCGCCACACCACCCCGGTGACCCGGCACCGCTCCCGAACCTCGGCGCCGGCGGCGCGCGCGGTGGTCACCAGCGCCATGTCCAGTTCGGGGCGGCGGGTGTTCAGGCCGTAGTCGATGCCGTCCACCGGGGTGTAGGTGCCCTTGACCTCCACGCCCTCGCCGATGAGCGCGACATCCCGGCACTTGGGCGCCTCCGCTTCGAGCACCCGATCCAGCGCCCCGAGGCGCTGTAGTTCGGCAATGCCGCCGGGGAACATCACGTGGGTGGAGACGGTGTCCGAGGGGAATGTGGCGCTGTCCAGCACCACCACGCGGTGGCCGGCGCGCGCGAGGGTGATGGCCGTGGCGCTGCCGCCGATCCGTCCTCCCATCACGACGACGTCCACGGTCTCGGTGCGCGGCGAATCCTCGGGCACGGTGGCCTCCTGGGGCGGACGGGGAACGGTGTCGCTCACAGTAGGAAGCTACCGCCGCGGCCTCATCCTTCTGGGGGTGTGTTCTCCTCCCCCCAAAGGGGGATTAGTACGCAGATAGCCTGCCCTCACCGGGGGAAGTAGGGGTACGTTCGAACCTCCCACCCTCCCCCCGGAGGACGACGTGCCGATCGAGATGGCCTCTGCCCCGCGCACGGCCCGCGGTGATGACCCGGCCGGCCGCCGCCGGCAGACCGCCGAGGTGGAGCGCCGGCTTGCCGAATTGGTGGACATGCTGCCCGAGGCCGGGTTGGCACGGTGGACCGCCGAGCGCAGCGCGGCCAACCCCGGCGGGTTGGACGACCACCTGGCCGCCGCGTGTGCCGCGCTGCTGGACCGGGTGCGTGCCGAGGCCGACAGGCTGTCGGTGGACGAGTGGTTGCGCCACCACGAGGTGCTGGCCGGGCTGTCCGCGCTGCGCCACGAGCACGCCGAGCAGCAGGCGCGCCGCCGGCTGCTGGCGTTGGCCGAGGTCCCGGAACTGTTGGCCGCGGGGCCCGGCGACACCGACATCGGGCGCCTGCTGCAGCGAGCCGCTGAACAGGCCGCACGGATCTGTGGGCTGGACCGGGTGATGATCTTCCGGCTGGATGACGCCCACCTGGTCCCCGAAGTGACCTACTTCGTCGGGCACACGGACTGGGCGGCGGAGGTGCTCGAGCACGCGCGTCCCATCGAACTGAACGCGCTGCGCTACGAGATGGAGATGATCCGCCGCCGCACGGCGGCGTTGGTCACCGCACCGCTGCACGACCCGCGGGTGACCGGGCCGACGATCGCGGAGATGGGCACCGACGGGTTCGTCAGCGTGCCGGTGGTGGTCGGCGGGTCGGTGGTCGCCACCCTGCACGGCGACACGTACTTCAGCGGACGGCGGTTGGACGTGTTGGACCGCGACTGCCTGGCGGTGTTCGCCAAGGGCCTGGGTCAAGCCCTGGAACGCACCGCGCTGATGGACCGGTTGCAGGCCCAACGCGACGCCGTACGCCGGTTGGTGCGGGCGACCGAGGCCACCGTCGAGGAACTGGCCACCACCGACCTGGGCCTGGGTCGGCCGCCGAGCGCGGAGCTCACGGAGTCAGGATCCACGCTGACCCGCAGCACCCTCGCGGCCGGGTCCGCGAACGGTGCCGGACAGACACCGCTGACCCGCCGGGAACACGAGGTGCTGGCGTTGATGGCCCGCGGGGCGACCAACCGGGAGATCGCGCAGCGCCTGGTGATCACCGAGGGCACCGTGAAGTCCCACGTCAAACACGTATTCCGCAAGCTCGGTGTGGCCAACCGCGCCCAGGCCGTCTCTCAGCACCTGGGCGCGGGCAGCGCAACCTTCTGAACTCAGCCGAACGTGATGAGCGGCTTGATGATGCCGTCGCCCTTGGACGTCATCAGGTCGAACGCTTCCTCGATCTGGTCGAAGCTGAACGTGTGCGTGGTCATCGGCGTCGGGTCGATGCGCCCGGTACCGAGCAGACGCAGCAGGCGGGTCATCCGCTCCGACCCACCCGGGCACAGCGCCGTGTGGATGGCCTTGTCGTTCATGCCCAGACCCCAGGCGTCCAGGTGCAACTGCAGCGGCTCGGGCACCTCGCCGTGGTAGCCGATGTTGGACACCCGACCGCCCGCCTTGGTCACCGACATGGCGGCCTCGAAGGTCGACGGGAAGCCGAACGCCTCGATCGCAGCGTCCACCCCGACACCGCCGGTCAGCGCCATGATCTGCTCGACCGGGTCGCCCTTGCTGAAGTCGACGATGTCGGTGGCGCCGAACTTCAGCGCCAGCGCCTGACGTTCCGGGCGGGACTCGACGGCGATGATCTGACCGGCGCCCATCAACTGCGCGCCGATCGTCGCGGACAGCCCGACCGGGCCCTGGGCGAAGATCGCGACGGTCTCGCCGAACTGCAGGTAGGCGTGCTCCACCCCCACGAAACCGGTGGAGAGCATGTCGCAGCAGTACACCGCGGTGGAGTCCGGGATGTTGTCCGGCGTGAGCGTCAGGTTCGCCTGGGCGGTGGGCACGACGAAGTACTCCGCCATGTTGCCGTCCATCTGCATCGTGTACCGGTAGCCGCCCAGCGGACCGCCGCACTGGCTGGTGAAGCCACGCTGGCAGTAGCTGCACTGGAAGCACGGCGTGACCGCGCCGATGGTGACCCGCTGGCCGGGCTCGAAACCGGTGACCGAGGAACCCAGCGAGTGGATGACACCGACCGCTTCGTGGCCGAGGGTGCGACCGGGTTCGACCGGCATGGCGCCGTTGACGGTGTGCACGTCCGATGTACAGATGAGCGCGGCGGTGGTCTTGACCACTGCCTCCCCCGGACCCGGCGTGGGGATGGGCTTCTCCACCACTGCCGTCTCGTGCGGCTTGTTGATCACAAACGCCCGCATGGTTCCCGCCATGAGCGATGTCCTCCCGACTTCGTTGTGCACGGTGGTCGTGGCCAACCGTGGCCCGCGTTTCTCAAATCGCGGTGACGTCGCCAGGAGGGCCAAGGCTCGGTTAGCGGACAGCAAGACGTGCCGGGAGTGCCCGTGTTTCCCCTTGTTCGCCCCCAGCGGCCGCCTAACGTCGAACGGTTAGCCCAAACAGATCCCCGGGACAAAACCGGGCCCCCCAAGATGGAGCCGGGATTGAGTCGCCGACCGCGCGGTTTGCAGTCCACCACGGAGGTTCTCCCCCAGGTGCCACGTCGCACTGCTCCTGCCGTTTCCACCCCGCCGAACCGGCCGGGCCAGCGTTGGATCGAGGCGCTGCGGCGCCGCGGTGAGCTGGCCCCCCGTACGGCCGCCACGCTGAGCTTCGTGGCCGGTGTGGTCTCCGTTTGCTCTGCCGCCGTGCCGCCGTTCCACGGCCGCCTGCAGGTGGTCAGCGAGCTGTTCGGCTCGGCCGTGCCGAGCACCGCCGCGGGCACCACGGCCGCCGTGGGCATCGCCCTGATGTTGCTGTCCTTCGGGCTGCGCCGCCGCCAGCGCAAGGCCTGGGTGGCCGCGATCGTGCTGGCCGCGGTGGCGGGCGTGCTGCACGTGATCAAGGGCCTCGATGTCGAGGAGGCCGCGTTGTGCGCGTTGCTGTTGGGCGCGCTGATTGCCTCCCGCAAACAATTCCGCGCCGCCACCGCGGCGCCGCCTGCGCGGACCCGGGTGATGGTGTTGGCCGGGCTGTTCGCGGTCGACATCGCGACCGGCCTGCTGCTGGTGCGCAGCAACGAGGACACCCTCGAGGGTGACCCGCACGGCCTGACCCGGCTGCGCCATGTGCTGGAGGGTTTCGCCGGGGTGCGCGGGCCGCTGCACTTCGGCGATGACGTCACCACGAACACCGTCTCCGCGGTACTGGCCGGCCTGGGCGCGATCACCCTGATTGCCGCCGTCGGCGTGCTCCTGGTCCGTCCGGCGGGCCCGATCATGCGGACGCCGGGGCAGAACGCCGCGGTGGAAGGGCTGCTCAACACGCACGGCGAGTCCGACTCGCTGGCCTGGTTCGCCACCCGGGACGACCGTCAGGTGATCATCTCCCCGTCCGGCAAGGCCGCGGTCACCTTCCGGGTGGTCGGTGGCGTGGCGTTGTGCGCCGGCGACCCGTTGGGTGATCCGGAGGCCTGGCCCGGCGCCATCGAGATGTTCCTCGGCGAGTGCGCCCGGGCTGCCTGGGTGCCCGCGGTGATGGGGTGCTCCACCCGCGGGGCCACCACGTGGTCCCGGTACGGCCTGGACGTCATGGAACTCGGCGACGAGGCCGTGGTCTACCTGAACGAGTTCAGCCTGGAGGGCCGCAACATGCGCGGCGTGCGCCAGGCCGTGGGCCGTATCGAGCGGGCCGGGTACACCATGCAACTGCGCCGCTGCGGGGACATCGGCGCCGAGGAGTGGACCGAGCTCAAGGCCGCGGCCACCCGCTGGCGGCAGGGCGGCATCGAACGTGGTTTCTCCATGGCGCTCGGGCGCCTGGGCGACCCGCGGGAGGCCAAGGGCGTGTTGGCCACCGCGCACGACGGCGAGGGCACCTTGCGGGCCATGCTGCACTTTGTGCCCTGGGGCGCCCACGGGTTGTCGTTGGACGTTATGCGCCGTGATCCGGAGTCGGAGAACGGCCTCAACGAGGCGCTCATCGTGGCGCTGCTGACCCGTGGCGGTGAGCTGGGGGTGGAGCGCGCGTCGCTGAACTTCGCGTTCCTGCGCGCAGCTCTGGAACGCGGCGAGCAGTTGGGCGCCGGGCCGATCGCCAAGCTGTACCGCAAGATCCTGGTGGCCGGTTCTCGGTGGTGGCAGATCGAGCAGCTCTACCGGTTCAACGCGAAGTTCGAGCCGACCTGGGTGCCGCGCTACATGTGTTACCCGGGCACCTTGGAGCTGGCCAGCGTGGCGCTCGCGTCACTGCGCGCCGAGGCGTTCCTGGTGCTGCCCGGTGACGGGAAGCCCGCCAAGGCCCGGGAGATGACCAGCACGGGGGCAAGCAGTGTCACTGACCGGTAGGGCCATGTTGGTCCTCGCGGCGCTGCTGGCGCTGTCCACCCCGGTGGCCGCGGTCCTGCTCTGGGACCGCTTCGGGACAGCGCGCTGGCGCCGGGTCTCCGGACGCCTCGTCCTGCTCGTCGTCGGCGAGGCGATGGCGTTGGCCTTCGCGTTCGTCGCAATGAACGACTACGCGGGGTTCGTGTCCAACTGGTCGGAGGCCGACGGGTTCATCAAGGGCGCGTTCGGCCTGACCGGCACTCACCACGAACACCACAAGAAGAAGGCGTCGGCGGCCGCGGACGTGTCGCCGGCGGCCCAGGCCGCGCCGATCACCGCCGCGGCGCAGCAGACCGAAGCCGGCAACCCCGCCGTGGACGGCCCGACCTCCGCCGACCTCGCGAACGCCATTGCCGGCAAGGACTTCCGGCTGCCCTCCGAGGTGACCAAGGCGCCCGGTGGGGGCAGCTGGCGGACGCTGACCTGGTCGAAGCCCAACGAGTGGGCGACCAAGGGTGCGGTGGTGCTGGCCCGGCTCGGCGGGGGTAGCACGAACCTGTCCGAGCTGACCTACGTTTACCTGCCGCCGCAGTACTTCGCCACCGCGGGGGCCCAGCGCACGTTGCCGATCGTGGAGATGTTCACCGGTTACCCGGGCCGCACGGAGAACCTGGTCAAGCACATGCACGTGCCCGACGCGATGCTGGCCGGGATCAACGCGGGCCAGGTGGCACCGATGGCCGTGGTGATGACCCGGCCAGGCGTGACCGGGGCGTGGGACACCGAGTGCACCGACGTGCCGAACGGCCCGCAGGCGCTGACCTTCTACGCCAAGGACGTGCCCGCCGCGGTACGGGACAAGTTCGGTCTGCAGGACGCGCCGGACCTGGCGCTCGGTGATTCCACCGGTGGGTACTGCGCGGCGAAGATCGCGATGGTGGACCACCACGACTTCCCCGCCGCGGTGGCCATGTCCGGGTACTTCCACCCCGCCGTGGACAAGACCACCAAGGGCATGTTCAACGACACCAAGCTGCGCGAGCACAACGACCTGCAATGGCGGATGGAGAACCTGCCGGTCCCGGCCATCTCGTTGCTGCTGACCACCGGTCGTGACGACTTCCAGCACAAGGACGACGGCTATGCGGTCGTGCAGCAGTGGTACGACATGATCCCCGCCCCGATGCGTGGACAGGAACTGGTGCTCGACCACGGCGGGCACGACTTTGCCTCGTTCAGCGGCGACATGCCCTACGCCCTGTCCTGGCTGTCCCGGCACCTGCCGAACAGCCGTACCGGGCAGGCGGCTCCCCCGTCCAACTCGACGATCTACCCGCAGAACGCGGACGCGGCCACCGAGCCGCAGCAACAGGCCCAGGGCGACCACTGAGCCCTCCGCCACACGCATCTTCGGGCCGTTGAGCCACGAATCGAGTCCCCGCGATACGTGGCTACCCGGCCCGAAGATGCGTGGTGGGGCGAGACGTGGGACGGACGCCCGCCGGGGTGGTTCCGCGGCGGGCGTCCGGGTCTAGCGGGGGTGGGTCAGCTACGCCTGCCGTCCGTGAAGCGCGTGCTGAGCCAGCGAATCGCGTACGGGATCTCGCGGCCCCAGGTGCGGAAGTTGTGGCCGCCGTGGTCCAGCGCCAACTCGTCGGCGGACATCGGCGCTTTCACGGCGTGCAGCATGGCCAGCGCAACCTGGTAGCCGTCGTCGCCGCCCTCGTCGCGCGCGGTGGCGATGAGCAGGGACATGTCCGGCGCGGCCATGTGCGACAGCCGCCACTCGAGGTCGTTCTCGTCGCGGAAAGCCTGCCGGTTGCTGAAGATCCCGCGGGTGGTGGAGTCGGTGGCCGGCTTGAAGTAGCCGGACAGCGACACCGCCGCCAGGAACCGGCTGGGGTCGAGCATGGCGATCTTCGCGGCGCAGTAGGCGCCGGTGGAGTCGCCGATCGTCGCGTAGCCGCTGGGGTTCAGGCCGAACTGACGGGAGACCGAGGCGGGCACCGCATCGGTGAAGAAGTGCAGTGCCTGCGGGCCGTTCGGCACGTCCGAGCACTCGGTGTCCCACGGGAAGGTGGGCGCCGGGCGCATCATCACCAGGATCATGTTCTCCGCCTGACCGGCCTGGATCGCGGCGAGCAGCCGGTCCGGGTAGTGCATGCGGGCGATCAGATTCATCGGGACGCCGGGGTAGCCGGTGAACACCTCGACCACCGGGATGCGGCGGGCGGCCGCGCCGCTGCGGAAGTAGCCCGGCGGCAGATAGACCAGCGCCTGCTCGGACAGCGCCGAACCCGCGCTGGCCACCGTGGTGTTCACGATCGCGCCGCGGTCCACCCACTGCGCCCGCGTGGACCAGGCCAGCGTCTTCCAATTGGCGGCACCGGCCGGGATCTCCGGCTGGCCGCCGAGCTGGGTCAGCGCGATCTTCTGCGCGTTCATGGCCGAGATCGGCACGGGCGCGCCGAAGTGGGCGGCGCTGTTCATCACCGGGGCGGTGGAGGTGGTGGCGAACAGGTCGCCCCAGGTCGAATAGAACTGCCCGTAGTCGTTGACCAGGACCCCGACCAACAGCGTGGTCGAGACCTGGCAGGCCGCAAACAACGCCATCCGCGAGCCGCCCCGCACCGCGCGCGGCCCGCGCACCCGGGACCACAACCACATACAGGCCACCGGCGAGACGAGGGCGGCGATGACTGCGACCACCAGGGTCGCCGTCCCGGTCAGACTCACCGCGGTTCACTCCTGCTCTCGTCGCCTCGAACACGACGGTTCGGCCCCCCCATTCATGAGGGTAAGCAGGCCGCAGAAGCGGACGGTAAAACCAGACAAACCGCAGGTCAGCGGACGGATATCGGCGGTAACGAGCAGGGTTAGGGAATCACCCGGATCGACGCGCTGTGGTAACCGGTCGCCCCGTCCGGGACCGGCGAGGCGTTCTGCACCACCTGCACCACACCGGCCCCGTCGGTGGCCCGCACCGACAGGTTGTGCGTGCCCTTGGGTGCGACCCAATCGATGCGCCACTGCCGCCAGGTGTCCGGGTTGCTCCACGGCGCGAGGGTGGCGGTGCGCCAGGGTTCGTCGTCAACCTGCACCTCGACCTTGCTGATGCCGCGGTGCTGGGCCCAGGCCACGCCGGCGATGGTGGTGGGGCCGGCCTTGATGTCCCCGTACGGGACGGGCAGCTCCAGGCGGGATTCGGTCTTGATCGGCGCCTGGGCGGACCACCCCCGCTTGGTCCAGTACGCCTCGAAGTCGTCGAACCGGGTCACCTCGAGATGGGTGACCCACTTGGTCGCGGACACGAAGCCGTAGTGGCCGGGCACCACCATGCGCACCGGATAACCGTGCTGCGCGGGCAGCGCGACGCCGTTCATCCCGATGGCGAACATGGCGTCGCGGCCGGGGTCGGTGAGCGCGGACAGCGGGGTGCCCGCGGTCCACCCGTCCACCGAGGTGGACTTGATCGCGTCCGCGCCGGGACGTATGCCGACCGACTTCAGCACATCGCGGATCGGCACGCCCAGCCAACGCGCGTTGCCGATCAGATCCCCGCCCACCTCGTTGGACACGCAGGTGAGGGTGACGTCGCGCTCGATCAGCTTGCCGCGCAGCAATTCCTCGTAGCCGATGGTGATCGGGTTGTCGACCATCCCGGTGATCTTGAGCTGCCACGAGGAGGCGTTCACCTGCGGGACGACGATCGAGGTGTCGACCCGGTAGAAGTCGGTGTTCGGGGTGAAGTAGGGGCTGAGCCCGGGAATCCCGAAGTCGGCCTGGCCGACGGTCGGCCCGGGGCTGAGCGGTCGGGGCAGGGCGGCGCCGGCCGCGGGCCCGAGATCGGTGGTGGATCCGCCCCAACGCCACGCGGTGAACCCGACCGCGCCCAACGTGCCCAGGGCGACCGCGCCGCGCACGAAGTCGCGGCGGTCCACGCCCGGCGCC
>DASQPJ010000065.1:0-11578 GCA_035644015.1 Sporichthyaceae bacterium | reverse complement strand
GCCGTACTCGCGGCGGGTGCCTCGGCCGCGGCGGTGGGCACCGCGTTCATGCTCTGCCCGGAGGCAGGCACCGCGGCGGTGCACCGGGCCGCCCTGCAGAACCCGGCCGGGCTCACCACGCTGACCCGGGCGTTCACCGGGCGGCGGGCCCGGGGCATCCGGAACGACTTCATCAGCCGGTATGAAGGGGAGGCCATCAGCGCCTACCCCCAGATCCACCACGTGACCGCGCCGCTGCGCGCGAACGCGCGGGAAACCGGCCACCCGGAGTACCTGCACCTATGGGCCGGGCAGGGGTATCCGCTGGCCGTCGCGGAGCCTGCGGCAGACGTCGTCGCCCGCTTGGACGCCGAAGCCCGCGAGGCACTCCAAACAGCGGCCAAGCGCTACATCTGACGTACCATCACCCCGCGCAACGTCCGACGAATAGTGTCCTATGGGCCACACCTGGTCGGACGCAACGGGGGTGGTGAGTTACTGCTTGTCGACGGACTCCCAGAACGCGTCCCGCAACGCGAACCGGGCCGGTTGCGGCAGGTCGTAGTGGCCGACCTTGTTGCTCAGGTCGTTGAGCAGCGTGCGGTCGATCTCGGCCGGGATGTTCGGGCGGTCACGGTCCAGTTCCGCGCGCAGGCCGGGGCCTGCCGTGCGCCACAGGTTCTGCACCACCTTCTCGACCACGAACCGGATCGCGTCGTCCACCTCCGCCTCGTCGACCACCGAGCCGGGCCAGTGGCCACCGGTCCCGGTGCTGGTCGCATAGGCGGGGACCGAGCGCGGCGGCACCGGTAGGCGGAGCACCGAGCCGCCCAGTGGGCGCAGCGGCATTACCAGCGGCGTGGGCCGCGTGGTGGACACCTGCTGGTTGGGAATGGCGCTGGGTGCCTGCGGTAGCGCCGTTAGCCCGGCGGCCGGCATCGCGGGCCGTTTCACGCGGTCATCGATCACCGCGCCGTCGATGGTCACCATGCGGTCCACCGTCTGGCGCAGGTGGCGGGATACCGCGATTGCCTCGCCCGCCTCGTCCGGCACCACCAGGGCGACCACCTGCACGCCGAGTTCCTGCGCGGCCTCCACGGCCTCGGACAGATCGTCGTCGCCGGAGATCAAGTAGATGACCTCGGCAACCCGGTTGCGGGACTGCGCGATGAGGTCGAGAGCGAGCTTGAGGTCGACGCCCTTCTGCTCACCGTTGTGGCCGAGCCGACCCAGGCGCAACTTCACCCGGGGCAGTTCGGCGATTTCTCGCTGACGCTGGTCCGGGGTGCCTGCCTTGGTACCCGCGTCGTACCAGTTGATGCGCAGCAACGGCAGCCCACTGTCCGCCTGCACCCGGGCCTGGAGGTCATCCAACAGGCCGGGCACGTCCATGTCCGTGGCGCTGCGCAGCGAGGTCCCGGTGACCCGGGTGGACGCGGCAGCCATCAGGTATCCAGCGTCGACAAACAGGGAACAGTACGCCCGCATCGCATCACTGTGCCGTGGCCCTTGCGTGCCGGGAACGGACGAATGTCCCGTCCGCCCTCCTCCGTTCGGCCCGGGTGTCAGGCGAAGGTGCGGGCCAACTCCAGCACGGCGTCCGCGTCCGGGCCGGTGGCCTGCAATCCCGACTGCGCCGGGGTCAACCGGCGCGCGGCGAGCTGACAGAACGCGTGCGCGTCACCCTCCACCACGGTGGCCGCCGGCTCGTCGGGGTCGAACCGCCAGGTGCTGCCGTCCGGGGCCTTGAGCACCAGGCCCACCGGGCCGGTCAACGTATGCCCGGACTTAATGAACGCGTACGGAATGGTGCGCCAAGCCAGCCGGGCGATGTGCCAGATCCGCTCGGTGGGTTCGGGCTCGATGCCGAACGCGTGGCCGATGTCCCCGGCGTGGATCCAGCACTCGGCCAGCCGGGTGGTGGCCAGCGTGCGGGCGGGCAGTCGGCCCACCACCCAGGTCAGCGGGGCCCGCGGGTCCACCGCACGCAACGCCGCGCACAGGCCGTCCGCGGCGGTCGACCAGCGGGCCAGCAGCTCCGCCGGGTCGGCCCCGCGACCCCGGAGCACCGCGCGATCGGCGACCGCGTCCACGTCCAGCGGCTGGTCGCCGCCCAGCACGCCGGGCTCCCAGCCGACCGCCAGCACCGCGGCCTCGATGTCCCCGAGCGCACTGCCGCGGGCGAGCTCGTCGGTCTGCGCCAGGTGCAGTACGACATCGGCGACGCTCCACCCGGCGCAGGCCGAGGGCCGCGCCCAATCCTCGGGGCTCAGCCCGCTCAACATCGCACGCAGCGCGGCGTGCTCGTCGTCAACGGCGGCGACGATCTTCTCCACGACATCACCCCTTCGCGGTGGCGGCACTGACCCGTGATGCCAACAATGCCAGCCCGAGTCCGAGGCCGAGCGCGCAGACGTGACCGAGGTCGGTGAAGGTGGGATCGAGGAGCAACGGGCCGGCGGCGAAGGTCACCAGCGCGGCGACGTACCAGGGGCGGTAGCGCTGCGGCAGCCGGGACACGATGAAGCCCGCGACACACATCACGCCGTAGCTCACCCCGACGTCGGAGATGTGCGCGGTGCTGCGCAGCAGCCGGCCGCGGCCCAGGTTCGCGCCCAGCATGGAGGCGACGAACAGGGTGGCCCCGACGTGGCCGAGGACGCCGATGAACACGGTGGCCGCGCGGCCCACCCAGCGTTGCGCGGTGCCGTAGGCCCAGACCAGGAACGGGATCTGCCACAGACTGAAAGCCCCGTTCACCACGAAGGCGCTGGCCGCCAACACGGACAGCGGACTGTGGTGCAGGTTGTAGAGGTTGGTGCTGGACCGGATCACGGCGCGCTGGTGCACGTCGTCGGGCAGCAGTCCGAGGACGAGCTCGGTCCCGATCACCGCGATCGCGTAGACCAGGGCAACGTCGCGGCCGCGGACGAACTCCCGCCAGCCACCGGTCAGCGTGCTCAGCCCCACCCGGGTCCGCCAGCGACGGGTGCGGGCGAGTGCCGGCGCGGCACGGCTCATCGGCCGCACCGGATGAACTGACGCTGCATCAGAAAACTCCCTGCCCACTGCTCCCGAAAAGCGTCTCATGACACGGCAAGATGCGTCCTGTGCCGGCCGCTCGCCTAGTGCTCGTTGTCATCTCCGGGTTGCTATTAACCGCATGCGGAGGTAGCAGTTCGGCGGCGCCCCCGACGGCGCCGCCCGTCGTCACCACGCAGACCCCCACCCCGAGCCGCACTCCCGGCACCGGCACCTGGACCGATGGTGCCGCGCTGCCCACTGCGGTCAGCGAGGTCGGGGTGGCTCTGCTGGACACCCGTATCCACGTGTTGGGGGGCTATGTCAACGGCCACCCCGCGTCCCGCACCCACGTGGTCTACGACACTGCAACCGCACGGTGGACCACTGCCGCGCCGCTGCCCGTCGCCCTGGACCATGTAGCCGCAATCGCCGTGGCCGGCGCGGTGTATGCGATCGGCGGCTACGACGCGTCCGGCGCGACCACCGGCGTCTACCGCTGGGATCCAGCCACCGATCGCTGGACCGCGAAGACGCCGCTGCCCGACGCCCGCGCCGCGGCCGCGGTGGTGGCGCTGGATGGCCGCATCCACCTGATCGGCGGACGGGACAGGCACGGCGACGTCACCCGGCACGACGTCTACGACCCCACCACCGACACCTGGAGCACGGCCGCCGCCATGCCCACCGCCCGCGACCACACCGCGTTCGCGGTGCTCGGCGGCAAGGTCCACGTGGTGGGCGGGCGCCCGGGCGGCCTGGCGGTGCACGAGGTCTACGACCCGGCCACCGACTCCTGGACCAGCGCGGCACCGCTGCCCGCCGGCCGCAATTCCTGCGCCGGGGTGACGCTGGACGGCGCGCTGTGGGTCATCGGCGGCGAGGACCCCGGCGAGACCCGGGTCTACCCGCAGACGTGGATCTTCGACCCGGTCCGGAACAGCTGGCGCGACGGTCCCGCGCTGCCCCTGGCAGTGCAGGGCGTGGGCGCCGTGGCGGTGGGCGGCACCATCTACCTGCCGGGTGGCGGCCCCGTCGCCGGGGGCAATCGTCAGACGTCGAGGTTGCAGATTTTCATGATCCAAACTGCGACATAACCCAGCACAAGGGACGCAACTGGTAAGCAGAACCTGAAACCGGACCTCTCGGGTTGGACGGGCGCATTACCCCACCGACCATGCGAAGAACCGGACCCCGCATCTGCCCACGCGGGGGCTGACCCTCACGGACCCCGCGGCCAGATCGAGGAGCACTCCCCGCCATGCCCGCTTCACCTACTCGTCGCCTGCGCGATGCCGCCGCGTCGCTCACGCTCGTCGGGCTCACCGCGCTGTCCGCCTGTACCGGACCCACCGTGCACTCGCTGGCCGCGCCGGTGGTGGCCGAGCACGCCATGGCCAACGAGGGCCCGGACCCGGTGCACTCGCTGCCCGATCTGCTGCCGGGTATGCCCGCGCCGCTGGACCCCCTCGACCTCTACGCAGCCGATCGGCCGGGCGCGCTCGCCCCGTTCCTGGCCAACGTCACGCCGCGGGTGTGGGTACCGAACTCCAACGGACACACGCTCAGCGAGATCGACCCGACGACCTTCCGGGTCATCCGCACCATCGACGTCGGGCTGAACCCGCAGCATGTGGTGCCGTCCTGGGATCTGCGCACCCTGTGGGTGAACAACGACAAGGGCAACTCGCTGACCCCGATCAGCGCGATCACCGGCCAGGTGGGCGCGCCGATTGCGGTGCACGACCCGTACAACCTGTATTTCAGCCCGAACGGCAGGTCCGCCATCGTGATGGCCTCGAAGGATCGCCAGATCGTGTTCCGCGACCCGCACAGCATGGCGGTCCAGAAGGCCCTCGACGTGCCCTGCGACGGGGTGAACCACGCCGACTTCTCCCCCGACGGCAAGTACATGATCGTCACCTGCGAGTTCACCAGCGAACTGCTCAAGGTCGACGTCGAGCACATGACGCTGCTGGGCACCCTCCCGCTGCCCGGTGGCATGCCGCAGGACATCAAGATCTCCCCGGACGGCTCCACCTGGTACGTCGCCGACATGCACCGCAACGGCCTGTACGTGCTCAACGGGGACGCGTTCAAGCTGACCGGGTTCATCCCGACCGGCAAGGGCACCCACGGCCTCTACATCAGCCGCGACTCGAAGACCATGTACATCACCAATCGCGACGAGGGCTCGATCTCGACCTTCGATTTCGCCACCGGTGAGCTCACCAACAAGTGGCGGTTGCCCGGTGGCGGCAGCCCGGACATGGGCGGGCTGTCCGTGGACGGCAAGGAACTGTGGTTGGCCGGCCGGTACAACCGCGTCGTCTATGTGGTCGACACGCAGACCGGAAAACTGCTGCACAAGATCCCGGTCGGCTCGGGTCCGCACGGGCTGTGCGTGTGGCCGCAGCCCGGCCGGTACTCGCTGGGGCACACCGGCATCCTGCGCTGATCAGCCGTGGACATATGGTGCCGACGGAAGTGTCCGTCTACACCTGAGGAAGCCCCATGTCCGAGACTCTCGCGCGTTATCGGAAACTGGCCGACGATCTGACCGCCCGGGTGGAAGCCGTACCGCCCGGTGCCTGGAACAACCAGTCCCCCTGCGATGAATGGACCGCACTGGACGTGATGGATCACGTGATCGGCAACGCCCGCGCCTCGGTGAACCGGCTCGACGGCGTCGAGCACGAGGAACGCAAGGTCACCGATGCCCCCGCTGAGTGGGCGGCCGCCCGAGCGGGCGTCGAGGCGGCATTGGCCGACCCAACGCGGGCCGGGACGGTCATCGACGGCCCGATGGGCCCGATGCCCTTCGAGGTCTTGGTCGGCCGGTTTCAGTGCATGGACATGTTGATCCACACCTGGGACCTGGCCCGAGCCACCGGCGGCGATGAGAACGTCGACGCCCGGGCCGCGGCCGGCGCCCTGGAGGGGCTCAAGCCGCTGGGCGACGTGTTGCGCAGTCCGGGAGTGTTCGGCCCGGCCATCGAGCCGCCGCCGGGTGCGGACCCGGTGACCGAGCTGATGTGTTTCGTCGGCCGAAAGGTCTGAGGTGCTCGTCGCGGTCCGCATGTCGGTACACATTCCGGCGCGGGTGACCCCGGAGGAGCGCGCCGATTTGCTCGCCCGGGAGAAGGCCTACAGCCAGGACCTGCAACGGTCCGGGAAGTGGCCGCACCTGTGGCGGATCGCGGGCCAGTACGCGAACCTCTCGGTTTTCGACGTCACCGACAACGACGAACTCAACCAGATCCTCTTCGGCCTGCCGTTGTTCCCGTATCTGCAGGTCGAGGTGATCCCGCTGGCCACCCACCCGTCCGACATCCGGCTGGGCTAGGCGCGCTTGCGCTTCGGGCGCTTGGGCAGGCCGGCCACGAGTTGGTCGGCGGTGCGGTAGAGCGGGTCGGTGCTGCCCAACGCCCGGGACAGCAGCAGGGCGCCCTCTAGCGTCGACATGATCATGACGGCGGAGTCGGTGGCGTCCTGCGGAGCGATGCCCCAGCCGATCAGATGAGCGGCCATGGTGTCGCGCCACCGCTGGAAGCAGTCGGCGAAGGTGGCCTGCATCTCCGGTGCGTACGGGGCCAGTTCCAGCACCATGGTGGCCACCGCGCAGCCGCGTTCGTATCCGGTGCGCACCAATCGCTCCGCGACGATCTCCACCAGCGCCCGCACATAGGACTCCGGCCCGTCCGCGCTCGCGGCGGCCGTGTCGCACAACCCCACGATCTCCACGGTGGCTGCCTCGGACACGGCGCGGGCGAGTTCTTCCTTGCCGCCGGGGAAATGGAAGTAGATCGACCCGCGCGGCACATTGCCGGCCTCGACCACGTCGGAGAACGCGGTGGCGTGGTAGCCGCGTCGCCCGAACAACTCCAGGGCGGCGGCGACCATGCGCTCGCGAGTATCGGATCTCGGGGCCACGTCGTCATGGTAACCGTTGACCTAGGTATGCCGTACGTCATAGCTTGTCGCCATGCCGTTCAACATCGCCGAGGCCGACCGACTGCTCACCACGACCCGCACCGTGCGCAAGGGATTGGACCTCGAACGCGAGGTCGATGTGGCCACCCTGCTCGAGCTGATTGACGTCGCCGAGCAGGCACCGTCCGGGTCCAACCAGGCCAGCCGGCGCTGGGTGATCATCCGCGACCCGGCAGTGAAGAAGGAGCTGGCCGAGCTGTACCGCGACGCGGCGGGCAACGTGTTCGGCCGCATGGCGGCGACCCCGGCCGCCGGGGACAACACCACCCAGCGGGTGTTCAGCTCCGGCGGGTACCTGGCCGAGAACCTGGAGCACGTGCCGGCGCTGGTGCTGCTCACCATCTACGGGATCCACGACGGGAGTGGGAAGCCGAGCTTGTTCGACTCGGTGATCCAGTCCGGCTGGAGCTTCTGCCTGGCCGCGCGGGCCCGGCAATTGGGCACCGCCTGGACCACGCTGCACATGGAACGCGCCAAGGAGGCCGCGGCGCTGCTCGGCCTGCCGCCGGGCATCACGCAGATCGCGCTGATCGCCGTCGCGCACACCGACAAGGACGACTACGCCCCGATCAAGCGCCGCCCGGCCGGCGAGATCACCTACTTCGACCACTGGGGCTTCACCGACGCCCAGATTCCCGAGGCCGAGCGCGCGCACGTCGGCCAAGGCCGCGGGGTGAACGTGGAACTGGACATCGCCGCCTCGCCGGCGCGGGTCTGGGAGCTGATCTCCGACATCGGCGCGCCGGGCCGACACAGCCCGGAGGCGTGCGGCGCCCGGTGGACCTCCGAGGGCGGACCCGCCGTCGGGGCCACCTTCCTCGGCGCCAACGGCACCGAGGACGCGGGCCACCCGGCGATCAATGACGTGCTGCTCCGGCTGGTCGGCAAGATGGAGTGGGAGACCCCGTGCACCGTGGTCACCTGCGAGCCGGGCCGGGAATTCGCCTATGTGGTAGGCGATATGGGAGGCGATCCGGCCAACGCGTGGGCCCGTTGGGGCTTCACCATCCAGCCGTTGCTGGATGGCCGCAGCCGGGTCGGTCACTACCTGGTGATGCTGGCCGGCACCTCCGGCACCTCGTTCGCCGCGACGGAGAACCCAGAGTCCGCCGAAGCGATTCTGGAGGGTCGGTTCCGCACCGTCCGGGACTGCCTGACCGCCACCCTGCGTGGCATCCAGGGTGAGGCCGAGACCCGCTAGCCGGGAATTCACGCCACGTCGGTGGTGTCGTCCCACAGCCCCTCGGTCACCGCGAGGAACTCGTCGGGCAGGGCCGGCTCCAGGGTCCCGGTGCGGTCCACCTCGGTGAGTCGATGCACCGCGCCCTCGCACCACCAATAAAGGTGCGGGGACAGCGGCGCGACACCGTTGTTGAACTCCTGGGTGGACAGGGACATCAGCTTCGCCAGGTGCCACACCACGGCGCTGTCCACCGGCGTGACGATCAGATCGTGCCGGGTGGGCACCGCGACCAGTACGCCGTGTGCCGGGGTGATCTCGGCACACGGCAGTAACCGCAGGATCTCCGGCAGCACGAGCAGTTGGCTGGCCACGAAACCGGACTCACCGCGGATCCAATAGGACGGCCCGTGCTCGCTCACCAGCACGTCGAGGTAATCGAACTCCGCGGCAAGCAGGTTGGTGAGCCCGATGGTGATCAGTTCGTCGAGGCCCACCAGGGCCACGTCCTCATCGCGCAACCAACGCACGAAATCCCCGTCGCGATGCACCAGCAGTTCCATCAGCCCGCCGCCCAGTCGGCGCGCGTAGCGGTAGGAGGACGCCCACTCCGCCGGCATCGCCTCGACCATGGCCAGGCGCAGGTACGTCCCCGACCGCAATTCCTCCGCGGTCAACGCGGGCGGCTCCTGCGGGAAGCGGGTCAGCGCGTCGTCGAGGAACCCGCCGATCACCTGCGGCCAGCTCGCTTCCCCGCCGGACGCGTTGTGGCAGAGCGAGGCGATCGTGTCCAGCCCGAACTGACGGCCGTCGGCGGTGTTCAGGTGACTGGCGTGTACCACTACCTCGATGCCCCGCTCGGCCAGGGCGGTGCGCATCAGGTCGCGCACCTGCTGTGACTGACGCACCGTCAGACCGGACAGTCGGGCATCGAAGGCACCCGTCCCGGTGTGCCACGTGTCTTTCATCCGGCGCCTGTTCGACATTGCTCTCCCGTCCCCCCGGGCCGCGGTGCGGCCGATGCGCCGAACCCTGCCGCTCCGACACCACCTCGCGCAGGCGCTCGTGGCGCCTGTGGACAACTAAGGTTTGGTCCGCCACCGCGTGAAGGAGGACGCACCGATGCCCCGCTACCGGTTCCGTTGGGAGTCCATCCCGTCGGAGATGCTCGACGAGCTGGCCGCCGAATTGGAGCTCGCCGGGGAGGACACCCTGGTCGCCCTGCGCCGCCGCTACGGGGCCCGGCCCACCACCCAGTTCGTCCGCGACCTGTGGGGCACGCTGCGCGACGGCTGGCTGACCCGCGACGACGACGCCCGGGCCTGGGTGGCCACCGAGCTGCGCACCTACGGTCTCGGCGACCCCTCGCTGGCCGACGACGTACGTTACCTGCAGTCCTGCCGCAACGCGGAGACCTTGCGGCGCACGGTGCTGATCGCCTTCCACGACCTCGGCGAGGAGGACGCGCCCGGTCCCGGCCGGCCGGCCGTCCCGGAGACCGCGGAGCAGGCCGGCATGGCCCGGCGGCCGAGTTCGATGTTCGACCTGGACGTGGCCATCGATTCGGCCTGGACCGGGTTCGCGGACCGCCTGGTCGGTGCCGTCGGCGAGCTCGGTGCACACGACTCGGTGATCATCGGGTTGCCCACCGCGCTGAACACAGCGGAGCTGGAGGGCGCCGCGCCCTATGTGCAGATCCTCGGCATGGGTGAGGACTATGTGCGCGGCGAAGTATCCGGCGATGCCTACCTGGACGCTCGACTGCGGCTGTCCGAGGCGCGCACGAACGCGCTGCTCGCGGTGGGCTGGGCGCCCCCGGATTCCACGCCGGGCGACGAGTTCTCGGTGGGCTCGGCGAACTTCACCGCGGACCTGCCGCGCTCGGCCGCCACCCGCCTGGTGGAAATGACCGTGGCCACCGTGCGCGACGTGTTCGGTGTACCGCACCCCTCGTTCCTGGAATTGCCCGGCCTCGCTGCCGCCACCACGTCCCGCGCCGAAGACCTGCGCAGCAGGGTGGAACGGACCCTCGCCGAGCACTTCGGGGAGCCGGTGCTGCGCGACAAGGACGGGGACATCCCGATCCGTGCGGGCAGCGCGATGATCTTCATCCGGGTGGCCACCAACTCCCCGGTGGTCGAGTTGTTCTCGCCGCTGCTGCTCGATGCCCCCGGCGACGCGTTGGCCCTGGAGCGGATCAACCGCGCCAACCGCAGCATCCGGTTCGCCAAGCTGACCTGGACCGGTGGCCGGGTGATGGTCAACCACGAGATCTGGTGCGAACCGTTCGTGCCCGAGCTGCTCATCGGGGCCGTCGGGGTGATGATGAGCCTGGCCGACGAGCTGGACGACCGGCTGCGCGCCGAGGTCGGCGGGCGACGGTTCTTCGAGGATGTGGACAACACGCCCGCACCGACCGGCGGGACCGACCCGGATGGGCTGCACCCAGCACTGGCCACCATCGTGCAGTTGACCACCGACAACGGTGTGCTCAGCGCGGCGCAGGCGGCCCGGATCTGCAAGCACGACACGGAACTCGTGCTCGAGCTGATCATCGAGTGCTCCCGACAGGCCATCGAGTGGCGCTCCGCTGCGCTGGAGGCCGCGAGCGATGAGGAAAGTGTGGTCTGCCGTGCCGAGGCGGACTCCTGGGACGGCACCGCGACGCTGTTGCGCGCGGCGCTGCGGGAAATCGCGTTGGGCTGAGCCGGCCTTCCCGCGCTGTTCACCAGCCGGTGTCGTGGCGGTCGGTCGTTTCGTTGCCCGTGCAGCGCAGTGTTGAGGTCGTCGCACCGTCGCAAACACGGAGGAAATTCCCATGACCACCGCCACGATCGACGCCGCGGCCGAGAGCACGACCCGCCGTAGCACCCCGGGTCAGCGTCCGCGGCCTGCGGGCACCACCACCCCGAGCCTCGTCGAGGCCCGCAAGCACACCGAGGTCGCGGTCAGCGACTTCATGTCCGCTACCACCGACACCGTCCGCGCCTTCCTTCCGGCCGCGGTGACGCGTCCTACCGAGGCCGTGGAGTACGCCTTCGATCTGGCCGAGCAGGTGCTGGCCGGTGCACGCCGGGTCTGCCTCGAGCTGGCTGCAATGGTCGAGTCGGGCATTGACGGTTCGGCCACCCGCCGGGCTGCCTGACAACCAGGTGACGGGCCGGTCCGGCGCTGCGCAGGGCGCGTCGGATCGGCCTTCGCCTGCTCCACAGCTGATTCATGGCCGGCCCCCAACGCCGACCAAGATCCACCCCCCACTCTGATCTCGCCTCGCCGGGCGGTCGTCCGCCCGGGATGCGCCCGGCGGGGCTGGGAGGACTTCGGGGGATGAGCTTCAAGCGGCGGTTCCGTAGACGGACCGCAGGGGGAACGCTGCGCGTCGCCGGGTGGTTTCTCGGCGTCTCG
>DASQPJ010000064.1:0-3998 GCA_035644015.1 Sporichthyaceae bacterium | reverse complement strand
GTCCTTCGACGCCGAACTGCCGCGGATCGTGCACGAGGTGCTCACCGAACTCGAGGTGGGCGGGTTCAGCATCGGCATCAACAACCGCAAGGTGCTGCAGGGGTTCTACGCCGGGCTGGGCATCGCCGACCCGCTCGGGGTGATCCGCATCGCCGACAAGCTGGACAAGATCGGGGCCGACGCGGTCGGCAAATTGCTGGCCACCGAACTTGATCTGACGACTACACAGATTGACGCTTGCCTCGCGCTGGCCCAGATCCGCGGCGCGGATGCAGCGGTGGTGGACACCGTCGCCGGGCTCGGCTCGTCCGGGTCACTGTTGGACGAGGGCCTGGCGGAGTTGGCCTATGTGCTCGGCGAACTCGCTGACCTGCCCACGGGCAGTGTGGTGGCGGATCTGTCCATCGCCCGCGGCCTGGACTACTACACCGGCACTGTCTACGAGGGCAAGCTCCTCGACGCGCCGGGTTTCGGCAGCATCTGCTCCGGGGGGCGCTACGACAATCTGGCCGGGGAGTTCATCCGCCGCGACCTGCCCGGCGTGGGCATGTCGATCGGGCTGAGCCGGCTGTTCGCGAAGTTCGTGAACGAGGGGCGGTTCACCGAGGGCCCGAAGTCCCCGACCCAGGTGTTGGTCGTGGTGCCCTCGGCCGAGCGACGCCCGCAGGCATTGGCCACTGCGGCCGCACTGCGGGCCCGTGGCCTGAACGTGGAGACCTACCACGAGGCCGCGAAGATCGGGAACCAGATCCGCTACGCGTCCCGCAAGCTGATCCCGTACGTGTGGTTCCCGCCGTTCGACGACGACAAGCCGCATGAGGTGAAGGACATGACCTCGGGCGAGCAGATCGCCGGTGACCCGTCCACCTGGCAGCCTGCTTAGCTCAGGCGCCGGGCCAGTACTCGGTAGGTGTTCGCGCTGTCGGTGCGCCGGGCGATGGCGCCGAGTACCGCGTCCACCTTGTGCATGGCGGCGAAGCCCTTCGGCGCCAGCTTCTGCCAGACGAGTTCGTGGCGACGGCGCCGGGCCGGAGTCTCCGGTTCGGTCAGCCAGGGCAGGCTCGGGTCCCGGCCGATCACCGCGAACAACTGCACCAGCGCCCACGTCGCGTCGATCCCGATGTGCGCCTGCCCTCGGGTGATGCGCAGCGGTTGGAAACCGCGTTCGGCCAACGCGCCGAGCAGGTTGGGCAGCGGAATCATGTGCTGGTGCTGCGGCTGCAGCAGCGGGAACCACCAGCGGCCGAAGGCCGGGGCCAGGTTGTAGTCCGGGTCCGGCATCTCGATCAGCAGGTAGCTGCCCGGCCGCAGTACCCGGGCCGCGCCGTCGAGTTCGGCCCGCGGGTCCCGGGTGTGCTCCAGATAGTGATGCATGCTCAGCACGTCGAACCGTCCGGCCAGCTCCTCGACGCAGTCCAGGAACAGGGCCCGGTGCCCGCGAGCCAACCAGCCGCGCTGTGCGCCGAGTTCGACACCGGACCCGAGATCCAGCCCCTCGAACACGGTGTCCGGCAGCAGCTCCCGGCTGTGCTTGGCGAAGTAGCCGTACCCGGTGCCCACATCCAGCCAGGTTTTCGGCGTGGTCACCGCGAGCACGTCGCGCGCCCGGGCGTGGTTGACCGCGGTGCCGCCGTCGAACACCGGCTCCATCACCTGTTGGCCGAGGCCGTCGTAGAAGTCCCGGTAATAGAAGTCCAACCCCTCCAGAGTCAACCGCGGGTTCTGGAACACGTGCCGACACGTCCGGCACCGGCTCAGCGTGAACACCCCGGGCTTGCCCTGGATCAGGTCCGGCGTGCGCATGCGCACCACCAGGTCAGGTGACCCGCACCAGGGGCAGGTGCGCCGTGGCGGCTCCAGGAACCGCTCGACCCCCCGCGCCAGCTCCGCGGTGTACTGAACGCGGGCATCGGTGGTTGCGGTCACGGTCACAGTCTGCCGCGTGTTCCTCGCTGCGCTCGTCAACACACTTCCATCGCCTCGGGGGCAAGAACGGAAGAGCGTGTTCTTGCCCCGCTCGGCTCAGTCGTGTGTACGGTGCGGCGGTGAGGATCCGCCCGGGCATGCTGCCCGTCGCCGTGGGCTCGGCGTTGGCCATCGCCGAGGCGGCCAAGGTGGTGCGAAACGCGGGTCGCGCCAAACGCCCACCGGAGCACCCGCCGACCGTGACCGAACGGGTCTCGGTGCTGCTGCCCGCGCGCAACGAGGCGCACCGGATCACCCCGACTGTGTTGTCCCTGTTGGCGCAGACCGGGGTGGCGGACCTGGAGATCCTCGTCCTGGACGACGACTCGAGCGACGGCACCGGGGATCTGGTGTTGCGCCTGGCCGACGGTGACCCGCGGCTGCGGGTGCTGAAGGGGAGGCCGCTGGCCGAGGGCTGGAAGGGCAAGCCGCACGCGTGCATGCAGTTGGCCGAGGCCGCCACCGGGTCGGTGCTGGTGTTCGTCGACGCCGACGTGGAGTTCGCGCCGCACGCCATGGCGGCCTCGGTCGCCCAACTGCGCGAGGCCCGGTTGGGGTTGCTCTCCCCGTTCCCGCGCCAGGTCATGGGCTCACCGGTGGAGCGGATCTACCAGCCTCTGGTCAACTGGACACTGATGGCCACCATGTCCCCGGACATCGACCCGGAGACCGGATTGCCGCCGACCGTGGTGGCCAATGGTCAGTTCCTGGTGTTCGACGCCGATGCCTACCGGACGGCCGGCGGGCACGCCGCGGTCAAGCAGGCGGTCCTCGATGACGGCGGGTTGCTGTTCGCGGTGCTGGGCAGTGGCGGCAAGGCCGCGGCGGTGGACGGCACCGGGGTGGCCGCCTGCCGGATGTACTCCGGGGCGGGCGAACTCGTCGACGGCTACACGAAATGGCTGTGCGAGTGGGTGAACTCGCCCCGCAAGGTCATGGAGATCAGCGGCGCGGTGGTGCTGCTGCAGGTGCTACCCGCCCTCGCCGCACTGCGCGGGTCGCGGGTCGGGCTGGCCGGTTATCTCGGGGTGGTCGCGGCCCGCATCACGCTGGCCCGCCGGTTCGGTGAGCCACCGTTGCCGTACTCGTTCACCCACCCGGTGGCCGCGGTCATGTCCTGTGGGTTGATCGTGGAGTCCCGTCGCCGACAGAAGCGCAACCTGCGCACCTGGAAAGGGCGAGCGGTGTAGCTGCGGCTACTGGTCGGGGTCCGGCTCTTGGCGTTGCTGCTCGTACGCCCGGCGTTGTTCCTCGGCGCGTTCGCGGACCTGGCGGAGGAATTCCTCGTCCTTGGCCGGGTCGGCGGCGGCGGCGCGGCCGGGGCGGTCGTACTCGGGGTAGGTGGGCGCCGGGCGTTCGTAGGCGCTCGGGCTCTGCCGCCCGCCCTCCGGGCGGCCGGCCACCAGCCACGCCACCGATCCGACCAGCGGGAAGACGAGCACGATCAGCAGCCAGACCACCTTGGGCAGGTTGCGGATCTCGCCCTCGGGGGTCTGGATCACGTTGATCACGCAGTACACGAACAGGGCAAGGGTCGCGAGGGCGAGCCCGGCCTCCACATCAATCACGTCCAGCAGTGTGCCCTGTGCGCCGCACAGTGTCTGCGGTTTCGGGGCCGTGCCGTCGAGGTCCGGCCTCGGCCGTCCGGTTGCTCCGTCTGTTCCTTACGGGCCAACACGTGGCTTGGCACTCATAAGGTTCCGAATTCCATGGAGGCGAGTTAGTCCCGCGGGAGATCGAGGCCGAGGGTGAGTTGGCGTTGGATGCGCCAGTACTCGTTACGGCGTGGTCTTTGCTGGGGGTCCGCCCATGGTGGGGGTATGACTTCGGGGTGCCCGTCGGGTCCCATGTGGACTTGCCAGCCCTGATGCGCGAAGTCGTGGTGGTTGAAGCAGGCCAGGGCGAGGTTGTCGATGTCGGTGGGTCCGTGCGGTATCCACGGGATGATGTGGTGGCCTTCGCACAGGTCGGGTGGTCGGTCGCATTGCGGGAATACGCAACCCCCGTCCCGGATGACCAGCGCTGTCCATTGG
>DASQPJ010000063.1:0-13591 GCA_035644015.1 Sporichthyaceae bacterium | reverse complement strand
TCGGAGTCGAGTTGTACCGCTCCGCGGATCGCCCGTACCGCCACCGCGGTCCCCTTCCCGCCACCGTCCACCGTTCCCGGCCGATCACCTTACGGTGTCCCGCTCGGAGGCCGTGAACAGCGCGGAGACCTCATGCGAGGTGAGGTGACGCAGCCGGCCCGGCGCGAGGTTGCCGGTGCCCAGCGAACCGATGTCGGTGCGCACCAACCGGCTCACCGGGTGCCCGACGGCCTCCAGCAGGCGACGCACGATGTGCGTGCGGCCCTCGTGGATGGTGACCTCGACCAGGGCCCGACCGTGCGCGGAGTCCAGCAGGCGGAAGCGGTCCACCTTGGCAACCCCGTCGTCCAACTCGACGCCCTTGCGCAACAGCTTGCCCAGGTCGCGGGCGATCGGACCGGAGACCTCGGCGACGTAGGTCTTGGTGACCCCGAAGGACGGATGCGTCATGCGGTGCGCGAGGTCGCCGTCGTTGGTGAGCAGGATCAAGCCCTCGGTGTCGGTGTCCAGCCGGCCCACGTGGAACAGGCGCTCGTTGAAATCGGTGACGTAGTCCCCCACGCACGGGCGACCCTCGGGGTCGCTCATGGTGGAGACCACTCCGCGGGGTTTGTTGAACACCAGGTACACCGCGTCGTGCTTGGTGGCCACCCTGGCGCCGTCGACGCGAATGTCGTCGGCGTCCGGGTCCACGCGCGTGCCCTGCTCGGTGACCTTGCGACCGTTGACCTGCACCCGGCCGGCGTCAATCAGCACCTCGCAGGCACGCCGGCTGCCCAGCCCGGCCGCGGCCAACACCTTCTGCAGCCGGACCTTCTCGCCGGGCTCGCGATCCTCGTCGTCGTCTTGGTAGCTCATGAGGTGGGCAGACCCAGGTCGTCGCCCAGCGCGTCGATTTCCGGCAGGAACGGCGCCAGTTCGGGCAGCTCGGCGAGGCTGGTCAGGCCAAGACGGTCCAGGAAGTACCCGGTGGTGCGATACAGCGTGGCGCCGGACTCCGTCTCGGTGCCCGCCTCCTCCACCAGCCCGCGGGTGAGCAGCGTGCGCATCACGCCGTCCACGTTCACCCCGCGCACCGCGGACACCCGCGATCGGCTGACCGGTTGCCGGTAGGCGACCACCGCCAGGGTCTCCAATGCGGCCTGGGTGAGCCGGGCCTGTTGGCCGTCGCGCACGAAGCGCTCGACCGCCCCAGCGCACGCCGGGTGGGTGTAGAACCGCCACCCACCGGCCACCTGTCGCAACATGAAGCCACGACCGGCCTGCTCGTAATCGGCAGCCAGCGCGTGCAGGGTGTCCCGCACCTCCTGCGGACCGGCCTGGCACGCGGTGGCCAATTCGGCCTCGGTCACCGGCGCGTCCACCACCAGCAGCACCGCCTCCAGGGCGGCGGCCAACGCCGGCGCGGGATCGCCGGTGACCGGCGTCGGCTCCTCCTCGGTGACGTCGAGGTCGGTCGGCTCGAATTGCGTTTCGCCGAGTTCAGTCACGGTCACGGTGTCTCCTGCGGGGTCGGGGCCGCCTCGTCGAACTCATCGATGATCGCCACGTCGCCCTGCGCGCTGCCCGTCCAACGCACGTGCAACTCACCGAACGGGGTCAGCTGCTCGAAGGACACCTGGGTGTCCCGGTACAGCTCGAGCAGGCCAAGGAAGCGGGCCACCACGGTGTGGGTGTCCGGGCAGTCGGCGATCAGCGCGCGGAAGGTGGCCGTCCCCGCTCGACGCAGCCGGTCGACCATGATGCCGACCTGCTCGCGGACACTCACCGCGGGCGCGTGCAGGTGGGACACGGACACCACGGGGGCCTGGCGGGGGGTCATCGCCTTGGCGGCCAACGCGGCGAACTGCTCCGGGCCGAGGCCGATCAGCACCTCGGGCAGCAGTTGGGCGAACGGTTCCTCCAGGCTGACCGCGCGCGGGTAGCGGCGGCCCTCCGCGGCGATGCGTTCGGCGAACACCGCGGCCACCAGCTTGTACGCGCGGTACTGCAGCAACCGGGCGAACAGCAGGTCCCTGGCCTCCAGCAGCGCCAGGTCCTCCTCGTCGTCCACCTCACCGGCGGGCAGCAACCGGGCGGCCTTGAGGTCCAACAGGGTGGCCGCGACGACCAGGAAGTCGCTGGCCACGTCCAGATCCCAGTCCGTGCCGTGGCCGCGAATGTAGGCGATGAACTCCTCGGTGACCGAGGCCAGCGCCACCTCGGTGATGTCCAGCTTGTGCTTGGCAATCAGGCCGAGCAACAGGTCGAACGGGCCCTCGAAGACCGACAGGTGCACCTGGAACGCGCCGCGCACCGGGTCGGCGGCGACGTCCGGCGCGACAGCGGTGGGCTCGGCAATGGCGGCGTTCATCACCATGAACCGTAACCGCCCGGAAGGCCCCGGCCCGCCACGCCCTCCGTGCCCGACCTCCCGGTCAACGCGATGGCCGGTCGTTCAGTCAGTGCGAAGCGAGACGCTGCAGGACCTCGCGGGCCAGCTGGCGGTAGGCCTTGGCGCCGTTGGAGGTGGTGGCGTAGGAGGTGATCGGTTCCCCGACCACGGTGGTCTCCGGGAATCTGACGGTGCGTCCGATGGCGGTGTGGAACACCGTGTCGCCGAATGCCTCGACGACCCGGGCGAGCACCTCGCGCCCGTGCACGGTCCGGGCGTCGTACATGGTGGCCAGGATGCCCTCCAGGCGCAGCTGCGGGTTGAGCCGCTGCTGCACCTTGGTGACGGTGTCGGCGAGCAGCGCCACGCCGCGCAGCGCGAAGTACTCGCACTCCAGCGGCACGATCACCGCGTGCGCGGCGGTCAGCGCGTTGACCGTGAGCAGGCCCAACGAGGGCTGGCAGTCGATGATCACCACGTCGTACTCGTCGAGCACCGGGCTCAGCGCGCGCTGCAGCGACTGCTCCCGGGCCACCTCGTTGACCAATTGCACCTCGGCCGCGGACAGATCGATGTTGCAGGGCAGCAGGTCCAGGCCGGGCACGTTGGTCTTGAGCAACACCTCATCGATGCCCACGTTGCGGTCCAACAGCAGGTTGTACAGCGTCAGGTCCAGCTCGTGCGGGTTGATGCCCAGGCCCACGGACAACGCGCCCTGCGGGTCGAAGTCCACCAGCAGCACCTTGCGGCCGAGTTCGGCGATGGCCGCGCCCAGGTTGATGGTCGAGGTGGTCTTACCCACGCCGCCCTTCTGATTGCACATCGCGATGACCCGGGCCGGGCCGTGGCTGTGCAGCGGCGGGGGCTCGGGGAACTCCGGCATCGGACGTCCGGTCGGGCCGAGTTTGGGCGCAGCCTCCGCCGCGGCGAACAGCTCGGCCGGGGTGGGCACCGGGGCGGCCGCGGGGGTCGGCTCGGCCTCCGGCGCGGTCGGGGTCCAGCGCTCCTTGGGCACCGTGACGCGCACCGGCGGCAGCGGTGGGAACTGCTCGTCGGCTCGGGCGTTCGCCCCGTGCTGGGATCCGTATTCGTGCATTCCCGCCTCCTGACGCACCCGTAGTAGCCCGATTCTTTGCCGCGGTCGCGCCCGGGCCCGGCTCATCGCGCGGCGTGTCGTGCCGGTGCTTGACAACACGCCGAGGCCGTGGTGCGGGTGTAGCCGGGAGTGTCAGGAGTTACTAGAGCGGCGCGGTGCCGGCGTGCTCCGGGCCCGCGGGTGACTGGTCGCGTAGACCTCGCGCAGGTGCTCGACGGTGACCATCGTGTACACCTGCGTGGTCGAGACCGAGGCATGCCCGAGCAGTTCCTGCACCACTCGCACGTCGGCCCCGCCCTCCAACAGGTGGGTGGCGAAGGAGTGGCGCAGCGTGTGTGGGGAGACCTCGACGGTCAACCCGGCCGCGGTCGCCGCGGCGCGCAGCGCGGTCCACGCACTCTGCCGGGACAGCCGCCCACCCCGGGCGTTGAGGAACACCGCCGGGCTGCCGGGGCCGGCCGCCGCCAGCGCCGGCCGCGAGCGCACCAGCCAGGCGTCCAACGCCTCCGCCGCGCAGCGTCCGATCGGCACCGTGCGCTGCTTGCCACCCTTACCGGTGAGCACCAGTGCCCGGGAGGTCAGGTCCACCTCGTCGACGTCCAGGCCGACCGCCTCGGAGATGCGCGCACCGGTGCCATAGAGCAGTTCCAGCAGTGCGGTGTCGCGGGCGGCCAGGTCCGACCGCGGGTTGCGCTCGGCGGCGGCGATCAGCGCGGACACCTCGCCCACCGAGATGGCCTTGGGCAGCCGCTGCGGAGTCCGCGGCGGACGCACGGGTCGGGCCGGGTCGCCCTCGGTCAGGCCCTCGCGCAGGGCAAAGCGATGGAAGCCGCGCACCGCGATCACCGCGCGAGCCGCGGAACTGGCGGCCAGCGGCGGGTGCTGCTCGTCACCGGTGCGCAGTCGGACCAGGAAGTCAGCCACGTCGTGTTGGGTCACCGCGTCCACGGCGGCCACTCCGCGGTCCGACATCACCGTCAGGTAGCGGCCGAGGTCGCGCCGGTAGGAGACGAGCGTGTTCGTGGCCAGCCCACGTTCCACGGCCAGGTGGTCGAGGTACCCGCGCAATGCCCCGGCCAGTTCGGCCACCGCTCCCCCTCCCGTCCGCTGTGTCGGGCAACCTATGCCCGCGGGCCGACAGGAACGGGTTGGCGCGCCGACTACCCGAGCACGTCGGCAAGCCGGCGGTGTGGCAGACCGTGCGCCTCCGCCACCGGCGCACAGATGACCTCGCCCGCGTGCACGTTCAGCCCCAGGGCCAGCGCGGTGTCCTGACGGGCGGCCTCCTGCCAACCCTTGTCCGCGATGGCCAACGCGTAGGGCACTGTGACGTTGGTCAGCGCATGGGTGGAGGTGTGCGGCACGGCGCCGGGCATGTTGGTCACGCAGTAGAACAACGACCCGTGTGCCTCGAACACCGGATCGGCGTGCGTGGTGGGCCGGGAATCCTCGAAACAGCCGCCCTGGTCGATGGCGATGTCCACCAGCACGGTGCCGGGCTTCATCCGGGAGACCAAATCGCTGGACACCAGTTTGGGCGCCATCGCGCCCGGCACCAGCACCGCGCCGACCACCAGGTCGGCGTCCAGCACCGCGGCCTCGATCTCGTAGGCGTTGGACGCGATCGTCTGGCAGTGGCCCTGGTAGATCCGGTCGGCCTCACGCAGCTTGGCGATGTTGCGGTCCAGCAGCAGCACCTCGGAGTGCATACCGATGGCGATCGCCGCCGCGTTCATGCCCGCCACGCCGGCGCCGAGCACGACGACCTTGGCGGAGTGGACCCCGGACACCCCACCCATCAGCACGCCACGACCGCCGCCGGCGCGCATCAGGTGGTAGGCCCCGGCCAACGGGGCAAGGCGGCCCGCCACCTCACTCATCGGGTACAGCAGCGGCAGTGAGCCGTCGGGCAGTTGCACGGTCTCGTAGGCGATCGCGGTGGTGCCGGACTTCAGCAGCGCCTGCGTGCACTCGGCGGAGGCGGCCAGGTGCAGGTAGGTGAACAACACCTGCCCGGCGCGCAGCCGGTGGTACTCCTCGGGCACCGGCTCCTTCACCTTGAGCACCAGGTCGGACTCGCCCCAGACGTCGTCCGCGGCGGCCAGGACCTTGGCCCCGGCCGCCGCGAAATCGACATCCGAGATGGACGACCCTGCGCCGGCGTCGTGCTCGATGTGCACCTGATGTCCATGGCGCACCAACTCATGCACGCCGGCCGGGGTGATCGCCACCCGGTATTCGTGGTTCTTCAGTTCACGCGGGACGCCGATCCTCATGACGAGGGATGGTAGGCCCGCGGCCCGGGCTCACCAGCCGTTGTCGCTGTCCTCCCAGTGGTGGTGGTGATGGTGACGATGCCAGCGCCAGCTGTTACGCCACCAGCCGTCGCGCTGCCAGCGCCAGTCGCTGTTCCAGTTGTCATTCCAGCCACCGTTGTTCCAGTTCCACGAGTCGCGCTCGTTGAACCACCTGCGTGACATGGTCCGCTCCTCACTCCAGGAAGAGGCTTCCTCGGTAGTTCCTCGCCTACCCGCTTGCCGAACGGTTAATGCCGACTCGGTTAACGCCGAGTGAACCCGGACAGCCGAGCGCCCCGGCCGGATGATCCGGACGGGGCGCGTGGGTCACCGTATTAGTCGTCGGTGTTGTGGTGGTGGTGGTGGTGACGGTGGTGATGACGCCACCAGTGGTGGCGGTGGTGCCGACGACGCCAGCGGTTGCCGCCCTCGTCGTTCCCGTTCCAGTCGTGGTTCCAGTCGAACCGCGCCATTAGGTACGCCCCTTTACTCCTGCTCCGGACCGGAGCGTCCGGATAGATGTCACGATAAACATCAGATCCCAAGGAACCAGGAGGCAACGCAGTTTTTGCCGAACTGATCAGAGTGCTTACCGTTGCCCGGTTACGGACCGGGATGAGCGTTTTCCCAGCCGGCGTCGGCGTTTGTCACCCTGTGTGGCATCAACGAGCGCGTTCAGCGACGTGAACACGTCGGATAGTGCCGGTCGTGCGGCAGGTTCGAAAGCCGTGCATTTCATGATCAATTCCACGAACTCCGCGGGAACGCCGCGAGGGAATCGCCGTGCCGGGGGTGCAGCCACCGGTCCGTGCTGCTCGCGATACTCCTTGCAGCCGGGCGGAAACGCATCGCGGCCGGACGCCGCCTCCAGCAGGAGCAATCCCAATCCCCATACGTCAATGGCCGCGCCCACGGGTTGACATTCGGCCTGCTCGGGGGCCAAGTACCACTGGGTGCCGAAGGCGGGTTCGTAGCGGCCCGCTGGGCGGGCCAGACCCAGGTCGATCAGCGTGGCCCGACCGTTCCCGGCGATCACGTTGCCCGGTTTGACGTCGCCGTGCAGCCAGCCGGATCGGTGCAGGTAGCCGACGGCGGCGGCCACCTGACGGCCCATCTCGACCACATTGGCGTAGGGCAACACGTCCTGCCGGTCGAACAGGTCGGCGATGCTGGGCCCGCTGAGCAGTTCGAGCACCAGCGCGGGGACCGGCTCGCGGTGCACTTCGTAGAGGCGCAGCAGGTTCGGGTGGGTGAGGCCGGCCAGCACGCGGCCCTCCTCCAGCAGTTTTTCCCCTGCCTCCGGCCCGCTACTGGGTCGGGCGAGCTTGACTGCGACCGCGGCCGATCGGTCCTCACTCCAGGCCTGGAAGACCTCGTAACGACTGCTGGCCGCCAACAAGCGTTGTAGTCGGTAACCGGGCAGCTGCACGCCGCCGGTTTCCGCTTCGGCGGGGCCGTTCATCGTTGCCCGCCTGCGTTCTGACGAACCGTCGCGGCCCGGACAACGATGCGCGCCCCGGTCCGTGGAGACGATCGGGGCGCGCATGGGTTCAATTCTTCGGCAGTACTAGTCGTCCCACCACCCGCGACGACGATGCCACCACCAGCCGCCGCCGTCGTGCCAGCGGTGGTGCCGATGGTGATGCCAGCGACGCCGACGGTGCCACCACCAATCGTCACCCGCCGCTTCATGTGCGGTGAAGTAATCCCGAGCCATGGCTGTTGCCCCTTACTCCAGATCCGGACACCTCGCCCGAATACAACAGAAATAGTATGCAATCGGGACAATTTCGACCAGCGAAATATTCCGCCGTTTACCGGGCGTGAAGATTCGATCTTCAGCGGATTCCCGGGTGAAAGTGGTTGTGTCGTGATCTGCATCTTCAGATCTCGATGCGGGCAGGCGGAACAGGCTCGTCGAGCGGAAGAAGATCTTGAACTGGGAGCAATTGCAAGCGTTCCGGATCACCCGTTGGTCGCAACTCGTTTCGCAGAGTGATCACATCATCGGCAGCTGCCAACACCTCGGTGTCATGGGTGGCGATGATGATCGTTCGGGTGGGAACCAGTTCGCGCAGGGTGGCCAGGAACCGGTCCGCCGCGGCGCGGTCCAAACCGGTGGTCGGCTCGTCCAGGATCAACACCTTGGCGCCGGTGACCAACGCCCGGGCCAGCGCGATGCGCTGGCGTTGCCCACCGGACAGCGAGCGCCCGCGCTGCTGTAGGCGGGCGTCCAGCCCCTCGGGCAGGGCGGCGACCACGTCGTCCACGCCTGCCGCGCGCAATGCGGCCCAGACCGCCTCGTCGTCGGCGTCCGGCTTGGCGAAGGTGATGTTCTCCCGCACGGTGGCATCCAGCACCGGCGCCTCCTGCAGCAGCACGGTGACCGTGTCCCGCAGGGTACGGATCTGGAGTTCCTGCAGGTCGGTGCCGTCGAGGCGGACCGTGCCCTCATCCGGGTCATCCAGGCGGGCCAACATGCGGATCATCGTTGACTTGCCGGAGCCGCTGGGCCCGTTCAGCACGCTCAACCGGCCCGGCCGGAACCGGCAGGAGATCCCGCGCAACGCCGGAACCAGCGCGCCCGGGTAGGTGAACTTGACGTCGACGACCTCCACCTCGCCGCGCACCTTCGCCGGGTTCAGCACGATCGGGCCGGGGCACTCGAGCACGCCCGGCCGCAGGTCGAGGACCTCCTCGACGCGCTCCACGCCCGCCATGGCCATCACGATGTTGTTGCCCAGGTCGCCCAGCGAGCGGACCGGCTTGTACATCTGCGAGAGGTAGGTCAGAAAGACCAGCAGTCCGCCCAGGGTGAGCCGGTCGTTGCGCATGGCCCAGGTGCCGCCGGCCATCACCGCGAGCACGCCGAGCAGCTCCATGAAGTCGACGATCAGCGGGAACGTGGCGGACAGCCGGGCCGCGCCGAGCTCGTTGGCCAGCACCGCGCGGGCCTCCCGGTCGAATCGGGCGGCCTCCTCGGCCTCGCGGCCGTGGATCTGCACCAGCGAGGTGACCGCGAGGCTCTCCTCGGCCACCGAGGTCAGGCCACCGGCTCGGCGGCGCCGCTCCCGGGAGACCGCCTTGAGCCGGCGGGCGAAGCGCTGACCGATGACCCAGAACGCCGGCACCACGGTGAGGGACAGCAACGCCAGGCGCCAGTCCAGCCGGAACAGGGCGAAGCCGAAGAACCCCAGCTTGGCGATCGAGCCGACCAGGGTGATCCCGACGCCGATGGTCAGGCCCTCCACCGCGGCCACATCGGAGGTGAGCCGGGTGAGCACGTCACCGGCGCGCAGCTTGTCCAGCGTGGTGGTGCTGACGGACTGCAGCCGAGCCAACATGCGGGCCCGGATGTTCAGTTGGAGTTGCTCGCCGATCCAGGCCGCAAGATACGAATCGACCCAGCTGATCACGCCGCCGAGCAGGGACAGCCCGACGTAGAGCAGCGCGATGCTGTACATCGCGCTGATGTCCTTGGGCAGCAGCACGTGGTCGACCACCCGCTGGAACAGCCAGATCTCGAACGCCTCGACGCCCGGCATGGCCACGGAGAGCACCAACAGGAGCACGAAGCCCCACCGGAAGGGCCGCAGATCCGGCCAGAAACGGCGCAGCATGGGCCGCAGCCGGGAGACGCGAGCCTCCTCGACCAGACCCGGGCCCTCCGCGAGCGGCGCGAAGCGGTCCATGAGCTTGCCGCGCGGCTTTGGGCGCCCGGACCCCGGCGCGCGGTCAGGGCGCGTCCCCGGCTTAGGTGGTCGCGACATCAACCTCAGGTTTACCAGGAGTGGTGGCCAGCTTGCGGTCAGTTGCCGGCGAAATCTCCCGCCCGAAGGGTCCGGACTCCACCCGAATCGAGCATGGTGCGTAACAAGGGCACCGACATGACCAGCAGCGGGTTGTGCAGCCGGCCCGCCGCCACGCCGGCCAGCAGGTCGTCCAGGGGCACCCAGCGGGCCTCCAGGTCGGCCTCCTCGTGCCGTCCGGGCGGGCGTTCGCCGGGCAGCGGGGTGGCCTCGCGGGCCAGGTACACCCGCACCGCCTCGTCGCTGATGCCGGGCGAGGTATAGGCGTCGAGCAGCACGTGCCACTGACGTGCGCTCAGATGCGCCTCCTCGGCCAGCTCGCGCTGGGCCGCGGCCAACGGAGCCTCGCCGGGGAAGTCCAGCAGGCCCGCGGGCAGCTCCCACAGCCGGCGGCCCACCGGATGGCGGTACTGGCGCAGCACCAGCACCCGCTCCCCCTCGTCCAGCACCAGCACCCCCACCGAGCCGGGGTGCACCAACACGTCGCGCACGGCCAGATCCCCGTCGGGCATCAGCACGTGGTCGGTCCGCATGTCCACCACGCCGCCGCGGAAGGCGGTCACCGAGCGACGTACGGGCAACGCGGCGGGTTCGTCCGCAAGTAGTTCCCCGTCACTCACCCTGTGTTTGTCGGGCTCGCTCACTGAACGAGCCGGGCCAGCTCCGCGGGAGCGGTGGCGCTGCGGGCCTGACGACGCTCCAGCCCGGCCGCGATCAACCCGGCGAACAGCGGGTGCGCGCGGGTGGGGCGGGACCGGAACTCCGGGTGTGCCTGAGTGGCCACCAGGAACGGATGCTCCGAGCGGGGCAGTTCGACGAACTCGACCAACCGCCCGTCCGGCGAGGTACCGGAGAACACCAGCCCGGCACGCTCCAACTGGGCGCGGTAGTCGTTGTTGACCTCGTAGCGGTGCCGGTGTCGCTCGGAGATGTACGGCTCCCCGTACAGCTCGCGCACGATCGACCCCTCGGCCAGCTTTGCCGGGTACAGGCCCAGCCGCATGGTGCCGCCCAGATCGCGTTCGCCGGCCACCACGTCGCGCTGGTCGTCCATGGTGGCGATCACCGGGTGCGCGGCCGCCGGGTCGAACTCGGCGGAGTTGGCGCCCTCCAGGCCGGCCACGGTCCTGGCGTACTCGATGACCACGCACTGCAGGCCCAGGCACAACCCGAGCAACGGGATGCCCTGCTCCCGGGCGAAGCGCACCGCGCCGAGCTTGCCCTCGATGCCGCGCACCCCGAACCCGCCGGGGACGCAGACCGCGTCCACGTTGCCCAACACGGCCAGCGCGCCCTCATAGGACTGGCAGTCATCGGAGGTCACCCAGCGCAGGTTCACCTTGGCGTCGTGCGCGAACCCGCCGGCGCGCAGCGCCTCGGTCACCGACAGGTAGGCGTCCGGCAGGTCGACGTACTTGCCGACCAGGGCGACGGTGACCTCGTGGGCCGGCGCGTGTACCCGGCGCAGCAGCTCGTCCCACGCGGTCCAGTCCACGTCGCGGAAGGACATGCCGAGCCGGCGCACCACGTAGGCGTCCAGGCCCTCGGCGTGCAGCACCTTGGGGATGTCGTAGATGGACGGGGCGTCCACGGCGGCGGCCACCGCTTCGGTGTCCACGTCGCACATCAGCGAGATCTTGCGCTTGACCCCGGTCGGGATCGGCCGGTCGGAGCGACACACGATGGCGTCGGGCTGGATACCGATGGAGCGCAGGGCGGCCACCGAGTGCTGGGTGGGCTTGGTCTTCAACTCACCGGACGGACCGATCCACGGCACCAGCGAGACGTGCAGGAAGAACACGTTGTCCCGGCCGGTCTCGTGGCGGATCTGCCGGGCGGCCTCCAGGAACGGCAGTGACTCGATGTCACCGACCGTGCCGCCGATCTCGGTGATCACCAGGTCGATGTCGTCCTGGCCGGCCGACGGGGTGGCCATCCGCCGGATGCGCGCCTTGATCTCGTTGGTGATGTGCGGGATCACCTGGACGGTGTCCCCGAGGTACTCCCCGCGGCGTTCCTTGGCGATCACCGTCGAGTAGGTCTGACCCGTCGTCACATTGGCCGAGCCGTGCAGTTCGGTGTCCAGGAACCGCTCGTAGTGCCCGACATCCAGGTCGGTCTCGGCGCCGTCGTCGGTGACGAACACCTCGCCGTGCTGGAACGGGTTCATGGTGCCGGGGTCCACGTTGAGGTACGGGTCCAGCTTCTGCATGGTGACCCGCAGGCCGCGCGCGGTGAGCAGATTGCCCAGGCTGGAGGCCGTCAGTCCCTTGCCCAGGGACGAGGCGACGCCGCCGGTGACGAACAAATGCTTGGTGATGTGCGGCGCGGCCAAGGGGTGCTCCGTGGGCAGTGAGGCCGACGGGAAACCGTCGGGTGGTCCACGGAGTTCTAGCTTATACGGACAACGCGCGGTACAGCGCGATCAGCTCGGCCTGAATGGCGGCCTCATCCGGCCAGGTGGCGGCCCGGGCGCGGCCGGCCACGGCGAGCCGGGCACCGAGCTCAGGCTGGGTAAGCACCCGGTTCACCGCAGCGGCGAGCGCCCCGGGGTTGCCGGGGGGCACCAGCAGCGCGGCGTCGCCGACGGTCTCCGGGATGCCGCCGACCTCGGTGGCCACCAGTGGTACGCCGGCCCGCAGCGCTTCCTGGGCGAACAGCGAACGGGCCTCCCACACGCTGGAGATCACCGCCACGTCGGCGGCGGCCAACGGCGTGGCGATGTCCTCGCGCCCGCCGAGCAATGCCACCGGCAGGTCCTCGGCGGTGATAAGTCGCCGCAGCGCGGACTCCAAGGGCCCGGAGCCGACGATGCCGAGCAGCGGGACCGGGCGCCGTTCCCGCCACGACGCCGCCGCGGTGAGCAGCGTCGGATAGTCCTTCTGCGGCGCGAGCCGACCGACGGTCAGCACGAACGGGCGGTCCAGCACACCCATCGCGGCGCGCGCGTCGGTCCGGTCCGGCAGGGTGACGGAGAACGGCGGGGCGGCGACCAGGCCCGGCCGCGCGTCGCGCGCACCGCTGCGCCGGGCCAACGCCACCAGATCGGCCGACGCGCCCAGCACCAGGTCGGCACTGCGGGCGACGGGCACCGCCCGGGCGAACCAGGCGGCCCGCCGGGCGCCGGTGCTCAGCGGGGCGTTGTGCCAGCTGACCACCAGCGGGGCACGAGGTCCGGAGGTGCGGTTGCCCAGCGCGGCGATCGCGCCCGCCTGCATCCCGTGGGCGTGCAGCACGCTCGCCCGGTGCCGGTCGCGAGCCGCGGCCACGGTACGGGCGGCCGTCCACTGGGCCCGGGTGGCGATTCGGTCGGAGAGCTGCACCGGGGTGAAGGTCGCGCCCAACGCGGTGAACCCGAACAACTCATCGCCATCGGCCGGGCCGACCACGGCAACCGCCAGGCCCGCGTCCACACAGCCCGCCACGATCGATCTGACGTGTCGTCCGATGCCACCGGTGCTGGGACCGACCACCAGCAGCGGCCGCGGCTCCCTCACGTTCTCACCCCGGCCCGGTCGCGGGCCAGGTTGGTCAGCACGCCGCGGTCCCCGAGCGCCATCCCGGCGAGGAACACCGTGGTGGCCAGGGTGCTCACCGCCACGGCGGCGAGCACCGCGCCGCCCGCTGCGGTGTCGTCGAACTGCCGGCCCAACGCGTATCCGGCCAGGCCCGCGAGCAGGCCGGCGGTGATTGCCGCGGCGGCGGTGCGAGCCAACCCGTGTAGGGCCGCGCTCCCGCAACAGCGCAGCACCGCGGCCAGCAGCAGGAGGCCGGCCAGGCTCAGCCCGATCGAGGTGCCCGCGCCGAGGGCGGCCACCGCGTCCCGATTGGGCGTGGCGGCGATCAGCGCCACATTGCCGACGGCGGCCACCGTCCAGCCGGTCACCACGGCCACCGCCGCGCGCCGACCCTGGTGCGCGGCGTAGAGCACCCTGGACAGGTGGGCAACCAGGCCCCAGCCGAGCAGCCCCGGCGCCAGCGCGACGATGCCCCCGGTGAGCACCCGGTCGTCGTT
>DASQPJ010000062.1:0-7682 GCA_035644015.1 Sporichthyaceae bacterium | reverse complement strand
GTGACCCCGGTTTGCTACGGCGAGATCGTCGCCTCGATCGCCTCGCGCTCGGCCGGCCCCGGCACGCGGGCCAACATCGACGAGTTCACCGAGACCACGGCGGCGGCCATCGAGCAGGTCGGCGGCGCCGCGCTGGGCAAGGCGATCATCGTGCTCAACCCCGCGGACCCGCCGCTGATCATGCGGGACACAGTGTTGTGCCTGGCGGCAGACGCCGATCACGAGGCGATCAGGGCAAGCGTGTTCGACATGGTGGCCCGGGTCGCCGAGTACGTGCCCGGCTATCGGCTCAAGCAGGACGTGCAGATCACCAAGGTGGCCGCCGACGAGCCTCTCGACACCCTGATCGGGCACGACGCCCGCCGCCCGGAGATCAAGGTCTCGATCTTCCTGGAGGTCGAGGGCGCGGGGCACTACCTGCCGGCCTACGCCGGGAACCTGGACATCATGACCTCCGCGGCGCTGCGCACCGCGGAGCGGATCGCGGCGGTGTCGGCATGACCCGGCGGCTGTACATCCAGGACGTGACCCTGCGGGACGGCATGCACGCTCTGCGGCACCGCATCGCCCCCGAGAAGCTGGCCGAGATCGCCGCCGCGCTCGACGCTGCGGGCGTCGACGCGATCGAGGTGGCCCACGGCGACGGCCTGGCCGGGGGAAGCCTGACCTACGGGCCGGGCAGCCATTCGGACTGGGAGTGGATCTCGCACGCGGCCGCGGTGGTGAAGAACGCGCGGCTGACCACCCTGCTGCTGCCCGGCATCGGCACGATCCGGCACCTGGAACGCGCGTTCGACCTCGGCGTGCGCTCGGTGCGCGTCGCCACCCATTGCACCGAGGCCGACGTGGCGCCGCAGCACGTGGCGCGCGCCCGCGAGCTGGGCATGGACGTGTCCGGGTTTCTGATGATGAGTCACATGGCGCCGGCCGCGGAGCTGGCCAAGCAGGCCAAGATCATGGAGCAGGCCGGCGCGCACTGTGTCTACGTCACCGACTCCGGTGGCCGGCTCACCATGGACGGCGTCCGCGAGCGGGTCCGGGCCTACCGCGACGTGTTGGATCCGGCGACCGAGCTCGGCATCCACGCCCACCAGAACCTCTCCCTCGCCGTGGCCAACTCGGTGGCCGCCGTGGAGGAGGGCGTGACCCGGGTGGATGCCTCGCTGTGCGGCCTCGGTGCCGGCGCGGGTAACTGCCCGATCGAGCCTCTGATCGCGGTGGCGAATCTTCAGGGCTGGGCGCACAACTGCGATTTGTTCGCCCTGCAGGATGCCGCCGACGATCTGGTTCGCCCGCTGCAGGATCGCCCGGTCCAGGTCGACCGGGAGACCCTGACCCTCGGCTACGCCGGGGTGTACTCCAGCTTCCTGCGGCATGCCGAGCGGGCGGCCAAGGAGTACGACCTCGACACCCGGCAGATCCTGCTCGAGCTCGGTCGCCGCGGCATGGTCGGCGGCCAGGAGGACCTGATCGTCGACGTCGCCCTCGACCTCGTGGCGGCGAGCCGTGCCGGCAAGTCTTATCTGCCCTCGATGGAAAGGACGCGACGATGACCAACCGACGTAGACGGGGCGCGGTCGTGGCCGTCCCCGTGGTCGCCAGCATGGCGCTGATGCTGGCTGCGTGCGGAAGCGGCTCCAACGGGACCGCGACCGTGGCGGAGCAGCCCCCAGCAGCGGTCGCTGCCACGGTGAACACCCAAGCGGCGAACACCAACGCGGCGCCGGCCGGCGCCGCCGCCCCGACCAACGCGGCCCCGGCCGCTGCGGCGCAGACGACGACGTCGAGCGCAGTAGCCGCACCGGCCGCCAAGGCTGCACCGGCCAAGGTGGTCAAGGCCGCGGCGGCAGCGCAGAAACCCGTGGCCAAGACCGCCAAGGCGGCGGCAGCGGTGCCTGCCAAGGGTGCCGCGGGTATCCACGCGATAGATAACGCCGCGCAGGCGGCAGCGAACCAGCAGGTCTACGACCAGAAGAACGGTGCCACCGATGTGGGCGTCACCAAGGACTCGATCAAGACGGGCGCCATCAACATGCACGGCATGGCGCTGGGCAACGTGGTGATCGGCCCGATCTCGCGAGGCATGGTCGGAGCGTTCTCGGCGATCAACGACCGCGGTGGTGTGCTCGGTCGCCGGCTGCAGTACGTGGACTGCGACGACGGCCCCGGTGAGGTCTCCCGCGCGAAGGCGTGCATCAAGAAGCTGGTCGGCCAGGACAAGATCTTCGCGATGCTCGGTGGCGCGTCCTGGGCCACCGCGTCGATCCACGACGACCTCAAGCAGAATGGCGTGCCGTATGTGGGGACCTGGGCCTACTCGCAGACCGAGTGGCAGGACCCGTACATGTTCCCGACCCACATGTCGATGATCCACGAGGCCATGGCAGGTGCGCACTGGGCGGTGAACGTGATCCACCCCAAGACCTACGGGCTGATCTGCCTGACCTCCCCGGAGATGCAGCTGGCCTGCAACAACGTGGCGAAGGTCATGGACGCGAGCGGCGCGAAGATGGTCAAGCGCGCCGACGTGGCGATCTCCGAGACCTCGATGTCGGCCTACGTGTTGGCCATGCGCGCTGCCGCGCCGGAGCACATCATTCACTACGTCATCAACCCCGCGACCATCGCGAAGTTCCTGGTGGAATCCGCCCAGCAGGGCTACTACCCGCCCAAGGGCATCAGTGGCAACCACCTGGCCGGTGAGCTCGTGGGTTCGCTGATCGGCAAGTGGCCGGAGGGTCGCTACTGGACCAACACCACCTACAAGCTGTGGGGTGCTGAGTTCATGGCCACCATGAACAAATACGCCCGTGGCAACCAAGGCCTGAACCACCACATCGTGCAGGCCGGCTATGTGGGGGCCAACGTCTTCGCCCTCGCCGCGAAGGCCGTCGGTCCGAACCTGACCCGGGCACGGCTGATGGCCCAGCTCAGCAACGGCGACGTGTATGCCTCCGACGCCTCGATGGACCAGAGGTTCTCCTGGGCGCGCACCGAGCGCTCCGGCGACAACTGGAGCCACGACAACGGGCAGGGCCGGGAATTCATGTACAAGTACAACTCTTCGAACACCGTCGCCAACCCCGACGGTTCGCCCAACGGCTTTGCCCCGGATCCGAACCAGTTCGTGGTCCACACCAACGAATAACCGCACCCGGCCGACGGGGTGGGCTAGTGGCAGTCCACCCCGTCGTAGTCCTTGTCCAGCGCGGGGTTGTAGCCGTACTCGCCCCGGGACAATGGGTCCCGGCCGGCGGCCTTGATCGCCTTGCAGTCGCTGAACATGAACGCGGTATCGGTCGGCGTCGGCGTCGAGGTCGGCGACGCGGTGTACGTCGGCTCGTCGGTGGGCTCGTCGGTGGGCTCGTCCGACCGGCTCGGGTCGGCTGACGGGGTCTCGTCCAGGGTCGGCAAGGGCTCCGCACTCGGGGTGTTGTCCAATGCCGAGGCGGGTGCACTGGTCGCCGGCCCGGTGAACTGACCCGGGTCCGAGGCACCATCGTGGGAGCGCGCCGCGCCCACCGCGGCCAGCACCATGACGGCCACCACGGCGGCGCCCTGCACCGCCGGGGGGAATTCCCGGGCCTTCTGCCAGGCGCGGGTCAGCCTGTTGGGTCCCGTGTACATCCCAGGATCCTCCCCTCAGACCGGCCGATTCACCAGTTTCGACGGTGATCCGGAGATTCCGGTGCCACCCCGTTCGGTGGATTCGGACCCGGGCCGTTCGGCTGATGCCGAACTGTCCACCAACGTGGACTCGGCCCCGCTGCGCGGCCCTGCCATCGTCGAGCAGGTCAGCACCCCCGGCCGGCGAGGTGACCATGTCCGATTCCGCTCCCGCGGCCCCCAAGTGGGGTTCGGTGGAGATGCTGCCCATGTCCGCCCGGTTCAACAGCGCCGTGCGCGAGGCCGCCGCGACGCGGTTGGCCAACCTCGACGGGGCGTGGCAGGACATCGTGTTCGCCCGGCAGTTCGAGCTGTTCTCCCGCGCGGACGCCGAAGCGGTGGAGCAGGCGGTGTTGGACACCGGATACCGCTTCCAGTCCTCCGCGACGGCGTCGCTGCGGGACGAACCACACAAATACAAGCAGCCGGAGCGGGCCGCGGCCGGGTTCTCCGAGGGTGAGCTCAGCGACGGGCGCCGGCAGGTCGGCGTGGGGGACAACGTCATCCGCAAGTCCGCGACGGTGGTCGGCCCGGTCGCGTTGATCTCCCAAATCGAGCAGGTGATGGCCTACCTGGCCGACGGGGTGCCGCCCGGCACCATCGCGGTGATCGACGACTCCGGCGGCACGTTGACCGCTCCGATCCTGGAGGGCTTCGCCGGGGTGATCTGCCTGGGCGGCACGATCCGCTCGCACCTGGGCATCCTGGCCCGCGAATACGACGTGCCCACCCTGATGAATTGCCGGATCGATGCCCTGCGCGACGGCGACACCGTGGAGATCGAGGTAACGATCGCGCCCCCGGCGGCCGACGCATACGAGACAGGTGACACCGGGCACGCCCGGATCTGGAAGATCGAGAGCGGGGGCTGATCCGGGATGGCCGAGCTGGACTACAAGACGCTGCTGGAGAGCAACAGCTACCTGCGGAATCTCTCCGACACCACGTACTGGCTGTGCATCACCCGCACGGTGCAGGAATCCAAGCTGTTCCCGATGAACCCCTACATGCTGTTGAGCTACCTCAACAGCTTCTACACGCTGCCCACCCTGCTGCGGGAGATCGACGCCGCGCTGCCCGCCGAGGAACTCGGCGACCGGGCCCGTGAGGTCAGCCTCAAGGTGAACACCGTCAACGCGGCCTGGGCGATGCCGACGTTCTACCTGCTGGGCCGCGAAATGTTGATGAACTGGGGCCTGCTGCGCCCGACCGACGCCGTCGAGGACGTCGTCGACGTGCTCGACTTCTCCCGCCGATTCAACCTGGCCTACCACCGCAACGACGCCCACGTGTCCAACAAGGAATTCGGCGACCGCAGCCAGTTCCTACCCGAGCGCACCCTGCAGGTGCTCGAGGCAGACCTGCATGGCGTGAACCCCGGCGACCGGCTGCACTCCGCCGCGGTGAAACTGCTCGCGCAGCTGTCCCAGTACGCGTTCCTCGCGCACTGCGAGTGCCGCATCGGGCTGCACAACAGCGGACCGTACAACTTCGGCGAGAACCGGCAGATGATCGTCCGGGACTTCTTCGAGCTGACCGAGGGTGACTACCCGTGGCTCGACGGCATCGCCACCCGGTTGCCGTTCCCGAATCTGACGATCCCTCTGGTGTTCCGCAACACCAACTTCCACCTGATGGATGACTGGGCCTCCTTCGAGGCCGAACCGAGCTACGACGCAGCCAACATCGTCGCGGTCGGCATGTACACCTCTGACGCGTTGTCCGACGGGTATCTCCCGGTGGGCATGGACAACGCGGACGCCCTTGCCGAGACGATGGAGGCCTACCGGGAGATCCTCAACGAGGCCACTGCGGACCTGTGGAAGCGGATCGCCACCTGGACCCGGGAGCAGATGATCGACGCCGGGGCGTTGGTGTATTCCTCGGTGGTCAAGGATTTCGCGCACGTGGCCGGCACCTACCGGCAGGACGACTGGCTCCTCCTCGATGACCGGGTACAGCGCTTCAAGCCGTTGATGAACGACGAATACGGCCGGGACAACCTCGCGGAGTTGGTCGGCCTGCTCGGCCTGCCGCAGCAGAAGGCCAATGAGTACACGATGGCCCGGTACTCCGGGCTGAACCAGCACACCCTGACCGGCATCCCGTACTCGGTGCTCGTCGACAACGACTACGCGCCCACCTGCGGGGATGCCCTGTCCGGCGCCACCTCGTTGGAGGTGAAGACCGGGCTGTGGTCCACCACGGCGGGGCGATTGGAACTCGACGAGTTCAACCGGCGCGCGCGGGAATTCCGCCCGGCCGTGCTGGCGGAGCCGTACCGCTTCCTCGACGAGGAGTGGGTGAAGTGGCACCACAACGATCCGCGGGCCGACGAGTTGTATCGCCTCGGTCAGCGCGGCTCGCGCAACCTGGCCGACCGCGGCGCGGGGCTGCGCCGGGCGGATCTGCCGAGGGCGGATTGAGGTGCAGCAGATCGGCGACCTGATCCGGCGTTCGGCCCGGCAGTTCGGCGCGGCCGACTGTTTGGTCGAGGGCGAACGGCGGGTGAGCTTCGCCGAGTTCGACGCGCTCACCGATCGGCTCGGCAACGCGCTGCTCGCCCGCGGCCTGGCGCCGGGCGATCGGGTAGCGGTGCTGATGCCCAACGGGATCGACGGCGTCGTCGTCTACTACGCGCTGGCCAAGGCCGGGCTGGTGCGGGTGCCGTTGAACGTTCGGGAGACGCCACACGAGCACGGCTACAAGATCGACGATTCGCAGGCGCGGCTTCTGGTGCACGCCGGTACCGCACCCGCGGACACCGAACTGATGATCGAGGCGGGAGAGTTGCCGGGCATTCTTGCCGCTGCCTCGACCGCACCGTGCGCCGTCGTCCGCGATCCGGAGGCACCGTTCCGGTTGGCCTACACCGGCGGCACCACCGGCCGACCGAAGGCCGTGGTGCTGACCACGCGCAGCGAACTCGCCGAGGTGGCCAACTTCCTGGTGGACCTGTTGCCGAACCTGCACCCCGGTTCGGTGATGCTGCACGCGGCGCCCATCACGCACGGCAGTGGGGCCTTCTTCCTGCCGCACCTGGTCAAGGGCGCGCCGAGTGTGGTGCTGGAGAAGTTCTCACCCGCCGGGTTCCTGGCGGCCGCTGAGCGGCACCGTGCCACGTCGACCTTCATGGTGCCGACGATGATCGCGATGCTGCTGGAGGAGCCGGCCACCGCGGACTGCAAGCTCGCGCTGGAGCGTCTCTGCTACGGCGGAGCACCCATCGCCGGCAGCGTGCTGCAGCGCGGCCTGGACACCCTCGGCCCGGTGTTCGCGCAGCTTTACGGGCAGGCCGAGGCACCGCTGGCGATCACCTGCCTGCAGCCGCACGAACACACCCCGGCCCGGCTCGCCTCCGCGGGCAAGGCTTACACCTTCGTCGAGGTCGACGTGCGCGACGAGACCGGCGCGTCGCTCCCGCCCGGCGCGGAGGGCGAGGTGCTCACCCGCGGCCCGCACACCATGAGCGGCTACTGGCGTCGCCCGGAGGCCACTGCGGAGACGATCGAGCCCGACGGCTGGCTGCACACCGGCGACCTCGGCCGCTGGGACGACGAGGGTTTCCTGTACCTGCTGGACCGGCGACACGACGTGATCATCAGTGGCGGGTTCAACGTCTACCCCCGCGAGGTGGAGGACGCGTTGCTTGCCCATCCGGCCGTGGTGGCGGCCGCTGTGGTGGGTCTGGCCGATGACAAGTGGGGCGAGCGGGTGGCCGCCGCGGTGGTCGTCCGCGCCCCGGTGGAGCCCGACACCTTGGTCGCGCACTGCGCGGATCGGTTGGCCGGATTCAAGCGACCCCGCACGATCGAGATCTGGCCGGACCTGCCGACCAGCCCGGTCGGCAAGTCCCTGCGCCGCGAGGTGCGCGATCGGATGAAAGGGCGCCAGTGGACAGCTACCTCCTGACACTGCACAGTCTGACGCTACGTCAGCTCGCCGATGCGGGGCAGCTCGCGGACGTGATCGGGCTGGACCCCGCCGAGGTGGAGCTCGCCCTGGAGAAGGCGGTT
>DASQPJ010000061.1:0-15249 GCA_035644015.1 Sporichthyaceae bacterium | reverse complement strand
CGCTGGACATGACCCGCCCGCTGGCCGACATCGTGGTGGACCCCAGCGGCGGCGGCCGGGTGGTGGCGCGTGGGGAGGCCGCGCAGGCAGCGGTGGACAGCGCCCTACGGATCGGCGCCATGTTGCTGGCCGCGGAACAGGTCGGCCTCACCGACCGGGTGCTGGAAATGACGGTGTCCTACCTTAACGAGCGCCGTCAGTTCGGCCGGATCATCGGTTCCTACCAGGCGCTCAAACACCGGTGCGCGGATCTGTGGGTGGCCCTCACCCAGGCTCGGGCGGTGGCCCGGTACGCCGCGGTGTGCGCCGCGATCGACGCCCCCGACCTGCCGGTCGCAGTAGCACTGGCGCAGGCGCACTGTGGTCCGGTGGCGCTGCGCACGGCCGAGGAGGGCGTGCAACTGCACGGTGGTATCGGCTTCACCTGGGAGCATCCGGCGCACCTGTACCTGAAACGGGCGGCTGCCGACGCGATCGCCCTGGGCAGTGCGGATCGGCACCGGGCGAGTCTGGCCGTATTGGTGGACATCCCCGGGGTGGCGGGCGCTTAGCTACCGGCGGGTATTGTTTCGGTCGGGCGGCCCGACCGGGCCGCCCGACGACTCCATCGGAACAGTCGGGGGTACGGGTGAGCAGGTTCGTCGGCAGGGTGGCCGTCGTCACCGGAGCGGCGCAGGGCATTGGGGCGGCGACCGCGCTGCGGTTCGCGTCCGAGGGCGCCAAGGTGGCCGTGGTGGACCTCAGCGAGGAACGCGGCAAGGACACCGTGGTGGCCATCGAGGCGGCCGGTGGCGTCGCGATCGCGGTCGGCGCCGACATCAGCAAGGCGGATTCGGCGGCGGAGTCCATCGAGCGGGTCATCACCGAGTGGGGCCAGGTCGACATCCTGGTCAACAACGCCGGCGTCACCCGCGACAACATGCTGTTCAAAATGACCGAGGAGGACTGGGACCTCTGCGTTGACGTCAGCCTCAAGGGCGCGTTCCTGATGGCCCAGGCCGCGCAGCGGCACATGGTCCCCGCCAAGTACGGCAAGATCGTCAGCCTGTCCAGCATCTCCGCGCTGGGTAACCGCGGTCAGTCGAACTACTCCGCGGCCAAGGCCGGCGTGCAGGGCCTCACCGCGACCATGGCCGCCGAACTCGGCCCGTACAACATCAACGTCAACGCGGTCGCCCCCGGTTTCGTGCACACCGCGATGACCGAGGCCACCGCGGCCCGGATGAACATCAGCGTCGAGGACTTCGTGAACGGTGCGGCCGCCGCGCATCCGCTGCGCCGGGTGGCCTACCCCGAGGACATCGCCGCGGTGATCGCGTTCCTGTGTAGCGAGGACGCTCGCCACGTCACCGGCCAGACGCTCTACGTCAACGGTGGACGCTCGGCCGTCTGACCCAATCCCGAGGTGAGGTCGCACGTCACCCGGTCGGTGTGACGTGCGACCTTCCGGCAGCTCCAAAAACGGGCGTAGCCTCGCGAGTCTGACTTGGTCCCGAAGTCGTGGAGGTTCGTCGTGGTCGAACAGCGCGTTGCCATCGTTACCGGAGGGGTGCGCGGTATCGGTGGCGCCATCACCGAGAACCTGGCCGGGCAGGGCTACCACGTCGCGGCCGGCTGCAGCCGAATCAGCCCCAGCGCCGAGGAGTTCGTGGAGCGGCTGAACAAGGACGGACTCTCGGTCTCGTTGCACGTCGGTAACGTCGGTGAGCCGGCGGACTGCACGCGCGTGTTCGACGAGGTCATGGGGTTGAAGGGCCGGGTGGACATCCTGGTCAACAACGCGGGCGTCACCGTGGACAAGACCGTGCGGAAGATGACCGTCGAGGACTGGCACGCCGTGCTGCGGGTCAACCTGTCCGGGTCGTTCTACATGGTCAAGGCCGTGCTGGAGCAGATGATCGCCCAGCAGTACGGGCGGATCGTGAACATCTCCTCGGCCATCGGCAGCACCGGTGGTGTCGGGCAGGCCAACTACGCGGCCTCCAAGTCCGGCCAGTTCGGCCTGGCCAAGTCACTGGCCCGCGAGGTGGCCCGCAAGGGCATCACGGTGAACTGCGTGACGCCGGGCTACACAGACACCGACATGGTCGCCGCAGTGCCCGATGAGGTGCTGGCCAACGTGGTCAAGACAATCCCGGTCGGGCGCCTGGGCGATTCCTCCGAGGTCGCCCGCGCGGTGTCCTTCTTGGTTCACGAGGACGCCGGCTACATCACCGGCTCGGTGATCGCGGTCAACGGCGGCTTGGACATGTCCTGACCGGCTGACGCCGGATCAGCTGAAGGCCTGGGTCACGTCCTCGACGCTGGTGCCGCGCACCGGTGCAGACGTCTCGGTCGGTCCGTCGGCGGTGTCCGGCATGCGTACGACCACCGATGGGTCGAGGTTCAGCACCGCGTAGCCGGCCACCGCGCCCGCACCGAAACCGGGCGCGAACAGCCGCATCGGACGGTCGATCACGCCGTCGAGCACCGCGTCGTGGATGGCCAGCGGGATGCTGGCCGCCGAGGCGTTGCCGGTTCGTTCGATGTTGAAGTAGACCCGCTCCAACGGGAAGTCCACTGACCGCGCGATGTCCGAGACCATCACCTTGTTGGCTTGGTGAGGGACCATCACATCCACCGCATCGAGCAGGCTGCGCACGCCGCCCGGGCCGGGGATCGCCTTCATCTCCTCGATCATCTGCGCCAGGTAGCGCTTGGCCAGGGATTTCACCTCGGGGCCGTAGACGGTGATGTTGCCGTCGAACTCCGGGTTCGGCCACAGGATCGAATTGACCTCGCTGACCGGACCGCTGGCGTAGGTCTGCAGGAATTCGATGTCGCCCGACTCGCCCTCCTCGACCGGTCGTAGTACCAGCGCGGCGGCGCCGTCGGCGAACAGCATGCGCGAGGTACGCACACTGCCGATCTTGTTGGAGAACTTCTCCGCGCAGACCAACAGGACCGGGCGCTGCACTTCCTGCAGCAGCCGCACACTTTCCGCAAGCCCGTAAGGGAATCCGGCGCACGCCGCGACCAGATCGCCGGACATGTAAGTGCGGTGGATGCCGAGTTGACCGGAGATGTAGGAGGCCACCGAGGGGATCAGCCGATCGCTGGTGCAGGTGCACACCAGCACCGCACCGATCTCACCGGGCTCCAGGCCGGCGCCGGCCACCGCGGCCCGGGCGACCTCCAAGGCAATCTGCTCGAGCGGTTTGGCGGTGTAGCAACGCGAGTCGATACCGGTCTTGGCCGAGATCTCCGCCGCGCTCATCGGCGACCAGTTGATCGCGGAGTTGCGGATGACATCGTCGTTGGTGCACACGTGCTCGCCACGCAACGCGGTCAGCGCGGCGATCTTGGGCTGCACCCGGAAGGTACGCGGTACGTCCAACGCCGGGAACGGGCGCACCGGGGCCTGCGCTTCGACGGCGGCGGACGCCGTCCGGGTCGGCGTGGGTCGGGCAGCGGATTCGGCGACCCGGTGGATGAACTGGGTCACCGCCTCGCTGCGCGGGACGTAGAGCAGCACGAAGTCGTCCTCGCCGACCGAGGACAACGGGGCCAGCCGGGTGGTGGCCTGATCCCACGGGTGCAGGTTGTGCAGCACCCGCGCCCAGCGCCCCAACGACTCCAGTTCGGGCACCTCGTTGTAGTGGTCGAGGATCTCGTCCGGGGTGAACCGCGGGTAGTCCGGGTCGTGCGCGGGCAGCACGAAGGTCAGTTCGTCAGGCGTGGCCAGCATCTCCGCGACGGTTGGTTTGAGTGCCGGCAGACCGCTGGCGTGGTACGGCTTGTGACCGAAGATGTTGAACAGCAGCTCGAAGATCGCATCCTCGCCCGGGCCATCCCAGGTCGGCTGAAGGGCACGGTAGGTCTCGGCCACCGCGGCAATTTTGCGGGCCCCGTCCACCCACGGCTTGGCCACGCCCAGGAACACATCGGAGGAGTGGCGGGGCACATCGCGCCAGCGGGTGGGGCGGCGCTCGTACATGGTCAGCACGTAACGGTTGCCCCAGAACAGGTTCAGCGCCACGTCGCGCAACAGCTCGAAACGGGTGCCGTACTTGCCGGCCTCCACCCGTTCGGCGATGTCCGAGCCGGTCGGGGACTTCTCGTCGAAGTCCCGTCGCACCGCCGCCTCGAATTGCTCCAGGGTCCGAAAGTCCGACAGGTCCAGATCCGGGAAATAGCTGGACGGGAAGACAATGCGGCCATGGCTGTTGATCTCGAACGGTCTCACGGCTAACTCCTGCGGCGCGGTTGGTGCGAGAGCGGCGTGCTCGAAATAGTGCCCAATTTCGCCGGGGTACCACCGGGTAGGTGGCGGGGCCCACAACACAGGGCGCGCCAGGGTCGGTTTTACCTTCCTAGAATGGGCCCCGCGACCTGACGCACGCCCGGACCAGGTCCGTTGTCCCTGACAGGTCCCTATCCCGAGGGCAGGTTTCCGATGACCGCCACCGCCTCGACCGCGCGCGACGCTGGCCAACCCGACGACGGCCACCTGACCGCTTGGACGTGGGCCGAAGAGCGCGGTCTGCGTGATCGGGTGGCGGACGGGGTCCGCGTGGTGGGCCGCGCGGTCGGTGAGTCCCCGCGGGTGGCCAGGGCCGGTGCGGATCTGGCAGTGGAACTGGCCAAGGTCACCGTCGGCAAGTCCGAGGTGGCGCCGGGCCGGGGCGACCGGCGCTTCGCCGACCCGACCTGGTCCGACCACCCCGGCTACCGCAGGCTTATGCAGAGCTACCTGGCGGCGTCCAACACCGTGGACAGCGTCGTGGAGGACACCGATGTGTCCTGGCGCACCAAGGAGCAGTTGCGGTTCGCGGCCGGGATCCTGACCTCCACCCTGGCCCCGACCAACACCCTGCTCGGCAACCCGGCCGCGGTGAAGCGCGCGTTCGAGACCGCCGGCGGCAGCCTGCGCACGGGCATGAGCAACTGGGTCGACGATCTGCGGCACAACGGCGGGATGCCCAAGCAGGTGGACGATTCCGGCTACGTGGTCGGGGAGAACCTGGCGGCCACACCCGGTGCCGTGGTGTTCCGCAACGAGGTACTCGAGCTACTCCAGTACGCGCCCAGCACACCGACCGTGCGCAGCTGCCCGGTGCTGCTGATCCCCCCGCAGATCAACAAGTACTACTTCACCGACCTCGCCCCCGGCCGCAGCCTGCTGGAGCACGCCGTCGGCCGCGGGCTGACCTGCTTCGCGGTGTCCTGGCGCAACCCCGGCCCGGCGCAGGGCGACTGGGACCTGGACACCTACGCCACCGCACTGCTCGAGGCGACCGACGTGGTCCGTCAGATCAGCAGTAGCGACGAATTGATCACCATCGGGCTGTGCGCGGGGGGCATCACCACCGCCACCGTGTTGTCCTATTTGGCTGAGCACGATCCGGGCCGGATCCGGGCCTGCTCGTTCGCGGTCACCCTGCTGGACTGGGACACCCCGGCGGCGATCGGTGCGTTCCGCTCCCGCCGGCTCCTGGCGGTGACCCGTCGCAAGGGCAAGAAGAACGGCGTGCTGGACGCGCGTTCGCTGGGCAGCGTGTTCACCTGGATGCGCCCGAACGACCTGGTGTGGAACTACTGGGTCAACAACTACTTGATGGGTAACAAGCCCCCGGCCTTCGACATCCTGGCCTGGAACGAGGACAAGACGAATCTGCCCGCGGCCTTGCACCGGCAGTTCCTGGAGATGTTCGAGGACAACGTGCTCACCATCCCCAAGGGCGTCGAGGTGCTCGGCCACGGCGTGGACCTGGCTTCGGTCAAGGCCGACTCCTACGTGGTCGGTGGGTTCTCCGATCACCTCACCCCGTGGCAGGGCTGCTATCGGACCACCCAGTTGTTGGGCGGTAACTCCGAGTTCGTGCTGTCCCCGACCGGCCACATCCAGACCCCGGTCTCCCCGCCCGGGCCGAAGGCGCACTTCTTCACCGGCGGAAAACCGGGACCGGATCCGGAGGCGTGGCGGGCGGGCGCGACCAAGCAGACCGGCAGCTGGTGGGACCACTGGGCGGACTGGGTGATCGCCCGGGCCGGCGATGAGCGTCCGGCGCGCGAGAGCCTGGGCAGCGAGAAGTACCCGGTGCTCGGCGCGGCACCCGGCACATACGTCCACCAACCTGCCTGACGCAGCCTTACACTCGCTCCACCTTGAAAAGAGGGAGCGAAATGAGTGGCACGGCGCCGCCAGGGGTCGCCACCCAGCAGATGCGGGTGCTCGGCCAGCGGGTCCGGTACACGGTGCGTCCGGGTACCGCGCCGGCCGCGCGCCGGCGCCCGCTGGTGCTGTGCAACGGCATCGGCGCGAGCCTGGAGGTGCTCACCCCGTTCGTCGACGCGCTGCCACGCTCGATCGAGGTCGTGCGCTTTGACGTGCCCGGTGTGGGTGGCTCACCGCTGCCCAACGTGCCCTATACCTTCGCCGGGTTGTCGTTGCTGCTGCGCCGCATGCTCGACCGGCTCGACTACCGCCAGGTGGATGTGCTCGGCCTGTCCTGGGGCGGCGCGCTGGCCCAGCAGTTCGCGTTCCAGCATCCGTTCCGATGTCGTCGACTGGTGCTGGTCGGCACCGGCACGGGGGTGCTGATGGTCCCCGCCAAACCCGCCGTGTTGCACAAGATGATCACCCCGCGCCGCTACCGGGACCGGCAGTTCGCCCGGGAGGTGGCCGCGGATCTCTACGGCGGCAAGGTGCGCGAGGACCCGAGCTGCATCCAGGACCTGCTGCACCTGCGCAACGTGGTCGGGTCGCGGCGCGGGTACGCGTTGCAGTTGGCCGCGGGCTGGGGCTGGTCCAGCTTGCCCGCGTTGCCGCTGATCCGGCAGCCGACGTTGGTGGTGGCCGGCCGGGACGATCCGATCATCCCGTTGGTGAACGCTCGGGTGATGAACAAGCTGCTGCCCAGCGGCGAGCTGCACATCCACCAGGACGGGCATTTGGGGCTGATCACCAGCGCTGCGGAACTGGCGCCGGTGATCGCAGAGTTCTTGGACCGCTGAGCGGTCAGCCGAGCAGGTCCGCGCCGGCCACCGCGCGCTTTTCCCACCAGGCCAACTCGTCGTCGTAACCCCCCAGCGCCTTCTCCCAGCCGAACTGCACCAGTGCGCCCAGCAGGCACAGCGCGAGCTGGCGGTCCCACCATGGCGTCGTGTCGATGCCGCGTGACTCGAGCGCGGTTCGGTAGGCCTCGATCGAGGCCTCCTTGGACTGCGGCAGCCGACGACAGTTGATAGCCAGATACCAGGCCAGGTCGCACAGCGCGGGTGCCCGGCCGGGCAATTCCCAATCCAGCAGCACAGTGCGGCCGTCGGGGTCGGTGCCCAGGTTGTCCAGCTTCCAGTTGCCGTGTACGAACGTCTGCGGGGTGTCGTCCAACGCGAGCACCAGCGGCCCGGGGTCGTTAGCCAACGGCACCACCACCTTCGCCGCGATGGGGGCCACGGATTGCAGCAGCGGCCAACCCTCGCCGATCAGTCGGGGCACCAGCGGCGGCTCGCCGGACTCGGCCTCGGCCAGCGCGGTCCACGGTGAGAGCTCCAGATAACGGTGGGCGTTCGGCACCACCTCGAGCTCGGCACCGCCACCCCAGAACGTGGCGTGCAACGCGGCCATGTGGTCGAGGAAACGCAGGTGCATGGGCAGGTCGATGGGCTCGTCGGTGACCGGCACCAGCCAGTCACCGACGTCGTGCATGAGCAATTGGGTGGTCGTCCCGACCTCGACCGCGATGATCGGGGAGTTCAAGCAGTCCGGCAGCCGTTGCAACAGGCCGGTTGACCACAGCAGGGCCGGCGCTCCGCCGAGCACCCCGGCCGCGCGCATGGTCCAGTCGTGGCGCCGGTCGAGTTCTTTGAGCACATAGGCCGTGCCGTCGATGTGCAGCCGTTCCAGCCGCGCCCCGGACTTGCCCGCCGAGTTAATCGGGGTGCGGTCGGTGGCGCGGGCCAGCAGCGCGGACAGCGGTTCGGCGTTCGTCATGGCGCGGCCTCCGCAAAGTCGGTAGCCGCAAGCTATCCGGGTTGGCGCCGTTAGCGCTGGAGCGCGGCGATCGCCTCGGCACTGGGTTCCTCATCGCTCGGGTCGGTCAGGGAGAACCGCTTGCCCTGCTGGTGTTGGGCGACGGCGTAGCCGGCGCAGCCGAGGATGAGGGTGCTGACCCCGACCAGGACGATCCGCCCCAGCCAGGCGGTGGGGTTGGTCATGGCGGCGTCGAAGGCGTAGCCGGTCAGGCGCAGACCGATGAGGCCAAAGACGATGAATGCCAGGTTGGCCAGGCAGGCGACGGCGGCGACGACGGTCCAGACCGGTCCGAGGCGGATGGGGCGCGGCCAGTGCGGACGGTCCCGGCGCAGCAGCAGGTACCCGGACAGCGCGAGGACGTGGGCGAGGAGGAAACCGAGGTTGCCGACGGCCAGGATGAAGAACACCGACGGGAACTGGAAAAGCAGCCAGGCGTTGAGCGCCAACCCCAACGCCATCGCCCGCTCGGGGACCCCGTGGCGGTTGAGCCGGCCCAGCCAGCGGATCGTCATGCCCTCCCCGCCGAGTGCGTACAGCGCCCGGGAAGAGGCCATCGTGCCGGTCTGCATGAGGAGCAGCAGGCCGGCGCACAACAGCGCCACCAGGACCGTGCCCGCGGCCTCGCCCACGATCGTGTGCAACACGGCGATCAGGTACACCACCCCGCTGGTGTCCTTCGCCAGCGCGTCCACCCCGAGCGTTCCGGCGATCGCGATCGGCAGCAGCACCGCGAACGCGAGGTTGATGGCGCCCACGGCCAGGATCGCCTTGCGGGTGTCGTTCTTGGTGTCCTTGTACTCCGGCGCGAAGGTGGCGGTACACCCGGCGCCGTAGGTGCTGTAGGCCAGGATGTACAGCCACGCCATGACCAGCACCAGCTTGCCCCAGAACCCGGTCGACCAGCCGTAGAAGTCGAGCGTGGCGGTCATGTTGGAGCCGGTGAGGGAATGGTTCGCGACGTCACCGGTGAGGAACGGCCCGATCGCGATCACCGCGAGCGGGACGGCGATCAATGCGCCGAGCCCGCGGCCCCAGCGCAACGCGAGGCTCTGGCCCCGCCGACTGGCCAGGTACGCCGCGACGATGCAGCCCAGGCCGATCAGTCGTGCGGTGGTCACGTCCCAGCCGGTCCCGGGCATGGTCCACGACCAGGTTGCCGCGGCCGTGCCGGGCAGGAACTCCGAGACGAACAGCAGCCCGATCACCCCGCCGAACACCGCCAGCGCGGTGGTCCAGGACAGCCAGTAGCCGGCCACCGCCAACGGACCGGCGAGGGAGAAGCGGCCCCGCCAGCCTTCGCGGGCGTGCACGGACAGGCCTCCGGGTTTGTCCGGGAACATGGCGGCGGTCTCGGAGTACACCACGGCTTGGACGGCGCCGAGCGCCGCCGAGGCGACCCACAGCACGATCGCCCACAGCGGGCCCAGCGCGACCACCGAGAACGCGATGCCGGTGAGGTAAAAGCCGGGATTTGCCAGGCCGAGCAGCACGACGGCGTCCCACCAGCGCATGGTCTTGGGCAGCCGGCGAACTTCGGCAACCACCTCGGGAATGGTCGTGGCGCTCATAGCTGAACCTCCCACATCGTGGCGCGGAGCAATTCGAGGAAACCGAGGCGTCGATAGAGCGTTCGACCTGCGTCGCTGGACAGCAGCACCGCGGGCAGGTCTGGGGCGATGGCCGCGGCGGCGGCGGTGAGCGCGGCACCGTAGCCGCGTCCGCGGGCCTGCGGCAGTACCGCAACCGGGTCGATCTCGACCACGCCGTGGTTGGCCGCCGCCCCGGCCACGCCCACCGGGTCGTTGCCGACGTAGCCGACGAACAGCCGCGTGGGTGCGTCCAGCAGGCCCGGGTGGAGATCGCCGGCGGTGATCGGCAGCGGGTACGCCGCGCCCAGCGTGCGCTCGAAGTCGCGCAGGCGGGCGGGGGTGTCCACCGGGTGCACCGTCAGCTGCGCGGGCGGGGCGGGCCAGGGCCCAGCCGGACGCAGCATCAGGGGCGGGTGGCCGACCAGACGCAGGCCGAGCGCGCTCAGGTCCGGGGTCGGCCAGGCGCTGAACAGCACCCACGCCCGGCCCGCAGGGAAGAAGGAACGTGCCCGGGCGGCCACCGTGGCCAGGTCGACGGCGGTCGGCGGCCGGAGCAGCACCGCGGCGTTGTCGAACGGCACTGGCGAGGCGAGGTCCACCAGACGCGCACCGGCCCAGGACTCGGTGCGCCCGCCCGTGCATGCGGCGAGCCGGCACAGCCGGTCGGCGTGGGCGAACACGAAGCGTCGAAGCACGGTGTCGGCGATCGGGAGGTCGGCCTCCCAGCCGGTGGTCAATGCGGTGCTTGCTGCGGTCATGGGATCAGCGTGGGCGCGACCGCTTCCACCGCGCTCTCGCCGCGCTCTCGCGGCTTATCGCGATCCGACCAGGGCGCGCACCGTGGTGAGGGCGTAGCCCACCGCACCGGCATCGCCCAGCGCCGCGCCTCGGGCCTGGAGGGCGCTGCGGTCGTCCTCCCCGAGCCTGGCGGTGAGCTCGCCGACAGCGGCCTGGATGCGTTCGGCGTCGGCCCCGATGATTGCGGTGGCCGAGGGGCTGGCGCACAGCGCACCGTGCAGGACCGCCGCGGCCTCGTTCGCTCCGATTCGGGTCAGGGTTTCGATCAAGGTGCGGATGGTGAGCCACTGTTGGTTCCACGCGCCCGCGCGGCTCCAGTGCTCGATCAGGTCGGGGTAGCGGGCGAGCGCGGTGTCGGGATCGCCCGTACGGGCTGCTGCCGCGATCGCGGAGACCCCGGCGATGCCGAGCACGAAACGGTTGGGCACCTTGCCCGCCTCCACCAGGCTCTGCTCGAGCAGCGGCCGCGCCCCCGCCGGATCGGCGTCGAGGCGCACCTCCCCGGCGACGTAGTGCGCGAAGGCCAGCAGCGAGGGGCAGGGGTGATCCAGCGCGGTGGCCATCATCTGCTCGGCCAACTCGCAGGCCCGTTGCATGTCGCCGGAGTACGCGACCACCAGCGCGGCGTCCGCGGTGGTCATCCCCTCGAGGAGGTGGTCGCCAACGGCGTGGGCCAGGTCCCGGGCGACCAGGAAATGCTCGCAGGCGGTGGCGAAGTCGCCCTGGAAGCCGTGGACGTCGCCCAGCGCCTCCCGGGCGATGCGACCGGTGGCCGGGTCGCTAGTGGCGGCGACGATGCCCTGCTCGGCCAGGGCTCGGGCCCGCTCGAGATCGCCCCGCCGCCAGGCCCCGACCGCGCCCAGGCCGCACACGGTGGGCAGACTCGGGTGAGTCACGTTGGTGAACTGCCGCGCGGCCTCCTCGGCCCAGCCGAACACTTCCGCGGCGCCGGCGGCGTAGCCGTACCAGTACAGCGCCGCCACCAGCCGCAGGTCACCGTCGGCGTCGCCGGATTCGACGAGTCGTCGGTGCGCCACCCGCAGGTTGCTCACTTCCCGGTCCAGCCGGGCCACCCAGGTCGGCTCGTCGGCGGTTCGCATTCCGGCGTCTGCCTGTTCGGCGAGATCGACGAAGTACCGGGCGTGCGCGGCGCGGACCTCGTCGTCGTTGCCGGACTCGACCAGCCGCCCCCACGCGTACGCCCGAATCGGCTCGAGCATCGTGTAGCGGGTCCCGCTGCCGTGCGGGCGTGCGACGACCAGGGACTGTTCCACGAGGCGCACCAGCCGGTCGACGACTCGACCGCTGCCGGCACCGTCGCAGATGCCTTCGGCAGCGTGTGCGCTCCACCCCCCGGCGAACACCGCCAGGCGTTCGAACAACGCACGATCGGGTTCGGACAGCAGGTCGTAGGACCACCCGACGACGGCATCGGTGGAGCGGTGCCGAGCGACCCGGCCGCGACCGCCGCCACCGAGCTCGGCCAGCCGCTCGCCCACCTCGGCGTTGACCTCCGCCACCCCGCGGGCCGCGACCCGGGCGGCGGCGAGTTCGATGGCCAGCGGCAGCCCGTCCACCCGCCGGCACAACTCGCATACGTCGGCCAGGTTGTCCTCGTCGAGGCGGAAGTTCGGGTCGGCGGCGGCGGCTCGTCCGACGAACAACCGCACGGCCGGGGCGTCGGCGTCCAGTTGCGCCGGGACGGCCAAAGGGTCCAGCGGAACGCGTTGCTCGCCGGGCAGCCCGAGCGCCTCCCGGCTGGTGGCGAGGATGCTCACCCGGTTCTCGCCGGCCAGTACCGCGAGGGCGAGGTCGGCAGCGGCGTCGATCACGTGTTCGCAGTTGTCGATCATCAGCAGGGCGTGCTTGGCGGCCAGGAATTCCACGATCCGTTCTGTCATGGACGACCCGGCCCGCGCCTCGACGCGCACCATGGTGGCCACCGCATCGGGCACCTGCGAGTCGCCGGCCGCAGCGGTCAGGTCGAGGCACCACACACCGTCCGGGTAGTCGCCGGCCACCGCCTCGACCACCTGCATGGACAGCCTGGTCTTACCCATCCCGCCCGGACCGGTCACGGTGACCAGCCGCGCGTTGCCGAGCAGCGCACGAACCTGGCGCAGCTCGGCCTCCCGGCCGATGAACGCGTCGATCGGCGCGGCCATCGACGCGGGTCGATTCACCCTTGCGTGCGCAGGGGAAGCCGGTGGGCGGCTCGACGGGGGCAGGGCGGTGCCGGCTGCGGCGCCCAGGATCTCGGCCTGCACCGCGGCCAGCGCCGCGGATGGGTCCAGGCCGGTTTCCTCGGCGAGCCGACGACGGAACGCGTCGTAGGTGCTCAAGGCCTCGGCCGTGCGGGCCTGTCCGGTCAGCGCCCGCATCGCAATCTCCACCGGCCGTTCGGCGAACGGATCATCGCGGCTCGCGGTCTCGGCGGCCGCCAGCGCCTCCGGCAGCCGCCCGAGCGCCAGCAGCGTCTGCGCCCGTGCGTGTGCGGCTTCGGAACGCATCGCGGTGAGCGCGGCCGCGCTCACCAACAGGGCCGGATGGTCGGCCAGGCCGAGGAAAGCCGACCCCCGCCACAGTGCGAGGGCCTCGTCCCAACGGGCACATGCTGAGGCAGGGTCACTTTCCTGACGGGCCCGGGTAACGAGGCGTTCGAACAGGTCCGCGTCGCTCCGGACGCTCAGCCGGTAACCGTCCGGGGTGGTCTCCAGCGGCGCCCCGGCGCCCAGGCGCCCGCGCAACCGCCACACCTGTGACTGCAGCGCACCGCGAGGATCGGCGGGCTGGTCGTTCCCCCACAACGCCTCGAGCAGTGCGTCGGTGCTGACCACTTCACCGTCGGAGGAGAGCAGGAGCGCGAGCAGCAGGCGTTGGCGGGTGCCGGCCAACCCAATGGCGACGCCGTGTTCGTCGAGGGCCTCCACCGTCCCGAGCACCAGGTAGCGCGGACGGGCCGCAGCGGCATCCTCCGCGGACTCCCAGGCCACCGCCGAGGCAGGCACCAGCTCGGGCACCCCCTTCAGCTCGAGCGGACCGACCGGTGCGAAGCGGAACTCCCCGCGCGAACCGACGAGCCCGGTGACCAACCCGCTGGCCAGGATCTGATCGCCGCAGGCAGCGTCGCACAGGCGTTTGGCGACGATCACCGCCATCCCGAAGTAGTCCTCCTCGGCGCGGACCGGTTCGCCGGCGTGCAGGCCGATCCGAACGTGGAAGTCCGGTCCGTGCCCCCCGCTGTTGTGATCCGCCACCGCCCGCTGAATGGCAACCGCCGATGCGAGCGCGTCGAGCGCCGAGGTGAACACCACCATGAGCCCGTCGCCGAGGTTCTTGACCTCGTGACCTCCCCGCTGCGAGACCGCGTCCCGGAGCAGCCCGAAATGGGTCAGTCGCAGGGTCTCGGCGGCATCGTCCCCCAGCCGGGCGAACAGCCCGGTAGACCCCACCAGGTCGGTGAACAGCAGGGTCACGATATCCCCGCCGGCCTTCGTCGGCTCGACCATCGCGGCCTTCAGATGCAGTGGTTGTGTCCGAGGGGGGACTTGAACCCCCATGCCCTTTTGGGGCACTAGCACCTCAAGCTAGCGCGTCTGCCAATTCCGCCACCCGGACCAGGCGCCGTGGCGCCGGGCAGAACCTTAGCATCGGGCCCGGATGCGGCGCGGGGCTCGACGCGGCAGGATTGGGCCCGGGTGGGTGTGGACAGCGGCCCGCCCGGAACGCACGAGGAGACTGTGTGAACAGCGCCAATCCCGACCCCAGCAGCACCGCCACCCGGGCGGCGGCCGAGGTCGTCGAGCTGTGCCGCGACCTCATCCGGATCGAGTCGGTGAACTTCGGCGACGGCTCCGGCCCGGGGGAGCGGCGCATCGCGGAGTTCGTTGCGGGCAAGCTCTCCGACGTCGGGTTGGACGCCGAGATCATCGAGTCCGAGCCGGGCCGGGCCAGTGTGGTCACTCGGATCGCGGGCGCCGATTCCACCCGCGGCGCGCTGCTGATCCACGGACACCTGGACGTGGTGCCCGCGTTCGCCGAGGAATGGTCCCGCCCGCCGTTCGCCGCCGAGGTTGCCGACGGTTGCATCTGGGGCCGAGGTGCGGTGGACATGAAGGACATGGACGCGATGGTGCTCTCGCTGATCCGTGCCTGGCGCACCGAGGGTCGAGTGCCGCCCCGGGACATCGTGCTGGCCTTCGTCGCCGACGAGGAGGCCGGCGGCTCCAAGGGCGCCCGCTACCTGGCGGACCACCGTCCCGAGTTGTTCGAGGGTTGTACCGAGGCGATCAGCGAGGTCGGCGGGTTCTCCATCACCGTGGCCGGCAAACGGTTGTACGCGATCGAGACCGCGCAGAAGGGCATGGCCTGGCTGCGGCTGACCGCGGCCGGGCGGGCCGGGCACGGGTCGATGATCGCCGAGGACAACGCGGTGACCGCACTGGCCGCGGCGGTCACCCGGATCGGCGGGCACACCTTCCCGATCCGGATGACCAAGACCGTCCGGGCGTTCCTTGACGAGATCTCCGACGCCCTCGGTGTCCCGCTGGATCCCGACGACCTGGACGCCACGGTGTCCCGGCTGGGCAGCATGTCCAAGCTGATCGGTGCGACGCTGCGCAACACCGCCAACCCGACCATGCTGCAGGCCGGCTACAAGGCCAACGTGATCCCGACCGAGGCGCACGCGGTGGTGGACGGGCGGTTCCTGCCCGGCTACGAGGACGAGTTCTTCGCCACGGTCCGCGAACTCATCGGGCCGGACATCACCACCGAGTTGATCCACCACGACATCGCGATGGAGACGACGTTCGACGGTGCTCTGGTCGACGCGATGGTCGCCGC
>DASQPJ010000060.1:0-4044 GCA_035644015.1 Sporichthyaceae bacterium | reverse complement strand
GGCCACTCGTCCCGGGGCCGTACTTACGGTCAGATTTGCATCCGACGTTCGGATTACCGGGCGTGCTTGCCGCGGCGGTGGTGGGCGGATTTGGCCGAAGTGCGTGCGTGCTTGGCCACGGCCTTGTGTTGCGTCGCCTTGTGCGGCTCCGCCTTGTGGTGCTCGACGTGCGCTCGATGTTCGGGCTTCATGTGATGCTCCGTCGCCTTGTGGTGTGCAGTCTTGTGGGAGTGCTCGCGCTGGTGGTGGTGCTCGGTGCGATGGCCGTGCTGCGAAGTGTGTTTGTGCGCGGCGGAGTGGTGGTGATGTTCGGTGCGGACCGCGGCCCGACTCGGCGTGCAGAGCAGTTCGGTGGCGGGCACGTGCCAGGACCGCGAGACGAGCTGGTGGGCGGAGAGCTCCCAGCGGGCGTAGGCCCAGCCGAACGCGGAGACCTCCACAGCCTGGGCGGCCCGGGTGGCCGTTAGGTGGCGCCACCCGGGCACCTGCAACAGCACCCGATAGAACTTGCGCGAGGCGTACACCGGGTCGGTCACCTGGCGGTAGCTGCCCCAGCCGGCGGACGGTCGCATCTGGAACAGCCCCGCGGAGTCCATATCGCCGCCCCGCATGTTGTTCAGCTTCGATTCCTGCTCCGCGGCGGCGATCGCGATGACGGCGGCGCGCGGCGGCAGGTGCATGGATCGGGCTACCGCGATGATCGTGCGGGCGTTGCGTAGCTGCGCGGCGCTGTGGTCGGGGTGGCGCTGTGCCTGCGGGGCGTAACCGCAGGTGTGTTGCAACCAGAGGAAGTGTTCCCGGGCGGCTGCGGCGACCCGGGCCTTGGCCAGCGCAGCCGTCTTGGCCGCGTCTCGCTCGAGTTGGGCGATCCGCTCCTCGAGCAGGCGCCGGGCCTCACCGCGAGCAACGCGTTCGGCCGCGCGCTCGGCTTCCAGTTCTGACAGGTCCCGGGGCGGGTGCGTTTTGTGTGCGCGGTTGGCCTTGGTGATGGCCCGTGCCTGGGTCACGCCGGAGCCGGCCTTGGCCGCGGTGGGCAGCACGTGGTGCGAGACCCCCGCGGTAGCCAATCCGGCCGTGGTGACCGCCGCGGCGACCGTGCCGACGAGCGCGGGGGAGACGGCCCAGGTACGGGTCGGGAGCTCCTGCACTCGGGCGTGTCGGGCCATGTCGGGAGAGTCGGGGAACGTCGGGAAGCGACCAACCAAGTGCGCGCGTGCATTGTGCAAGGACATGCAGGATCTGTCCGATATGTCCGCAGCCGGCCCGCCGCATCCGAATATGTGACGTTTGCATGTGGCTGCGCGGGGCAGGAGTGGTGCATATTTCACCTGGGGTTAATCCTGGATGCTGGCTGTGGACCGTTCGTCGCACAGCGTGTGCACGTCGTCGCCAGATGATCGTGGACTCTTGACAATCTCGTTATGGTGCTTTTGTGGCGACCGTCCCACCCGGTCGTGACGGCAGCATTCGACTCCTTGGGCTGCCTTTGGTGGCGTCAGGCACATTACGCGCGACGGCCTTCGACTTGCTGTTGTTGTGATGGCGCCTGATGGCTCGGCCGGTCTCGGTCCGGCTTGCCTGACGCCGCCGCCCGGGTTAGCAGCTCCCGCGTTCAGGGAGCTGCGACCAACTCGAATTCCTCCGCGTTCAATCGGCGCACCGCCTTGCGGTACTGCGCCATGTAGCCGGGCCAGTTGGCCACGTTGCGCCCGCGGTCCAGATACCAGGAATCGCAGCCCCCGGTCCATGCGGTGTTCGCGAACTTCGACTGCATCGCGCGGTCGCTGCGCGCCTCGACCTCACGCCGCACCTCGATGGCCGCGGCGCCGCGGGCCCGCACCAGTTCCAGTGCCTGGCGCACGTAGCGGACCTGTTGCTCCAGGTACCAGATGATCGACCCGCCCGAGGTGTTCGTGTTCGGCCCGTAAAGCACGAACATCGAGGGGAAGTCGGGCACGGTCATGCCCAGGTGGGCGTGCGCGCCGTCCTTCCAGGCCTCGCGCAGGCTGAGTCCCCCGCGGCCGGTGATGGCCATCGGGAACATGAAGTCGTTGCTGGCGAAACCGGTGGCCCAGATCAGGCAGTCCGCCTCGTGCAGCGCCCCGTCGGCCGTGCGCACCCCGGCCGGTTCGACGGCGGCCACGTCCTCGGTGACCAGTGCGACGTTCGGCCGCAGGAACGTGGGCAGATAGTGACTGGAGAACAGCACCCGCTTGCAGCCGAAGGTGTAATCCGGGGTCAACGTGGCCCTCAGCTCGGGTGCGGCGTGACGCAACTGCCAGCGCATGAATGCCGTGGAACGAGCGGCCACGGCCTTGCCCAGGTTGTCGGGATGGCGGATCGCCATGGTCAGCGTCTCGGAGTACTCGAACAGGAATCCGCGCCGGACGTTCTGCACGCCGGGGATTCGCTGGACCGCGTCGCGGATGATACGCGGGTATGGCGTGTTGCGCCGGGGCAGGAACCAGTTGGGCGTGCGCTGAAACACCGTCAGATGTGCCGCCTGTTGGGCCACCGGCGGCACGAACTGCACCGCACTGGCGCCGCTGCCGACCACGGCAATCCGTTTGCCGGTCAGCTCGTAGGAGTGATCCCAGCGAGCGGAGTGGAAAACCCGCCCGGTGAAGCTGTCCAAGCCCGCAAGGTCGGGGTGGCGCGGAGTGCTGAGTTGACCGGTGGCCACGATCAGCGCGTCGGCGCACCACGTTCGACCGTCCTGGGCGGTGACAGTCCACTGCGCGGATGCGTCGTCCCAGTCGGCGCTGCTGACCCGGGTATCGCAGTGCACCAACCGATCCACGCCGTGATCGCGGGCCACGCCCTGCAGGTAGGCGAGGATCTCCGGCCCTTGCGCGCACAGGTGCTGCCAGTCATCGCGCTTCGCGAAGGAGTAGGAATACAGCGGGCTGGGCACGTCGCAGGCCGCGCCCGGATAGGTGTTGAACAGCCAGGTGCCACCAATGCCCGGTCCGGCCTCCAGGATCGCAATGTCGTGGAAGCCGGCGCGTTGCAACTCGATGCCGGCGCCGATGCCCCCGAAGCCGGCGCCGACGATGACGATCCGCATTAGCCGACCAGGCGGGTGAGCAGGTGCTCGGCCCGTTCGGACAACCGGGCGCAGGCGCCGTCCGGGTCGTCCGCGAAGGCCAGCAGGGCCTGCCAGAACAATCCGTCGAACACCGCATAAGCGGTGGCCGGGTCGGGGAGCGCCCCATCGGCCAACTCGGTGTGGCGGGCCACCACTCGCCAGATCATGGCCTGCAGGCTGGCGTCGATCTCCGCGACGTCGTCGGAGAAGGTCGCGGTGAACATGGACTGGTTGCGCAGGTCGTACCAGAGCCGGTGCATGGCCGCGTCCTCGCGCAGGCTGGCGGCCATCGCGCAGCCGAACGCACGCGCCAGCGAGGGAGCATCCACCGCCGCCGCGACGATCGCGTCGTAACGGGTCACGCACTCGGCCTTGACCTGGCGCACCGAGTGCGTGATCAGGTCGACCTTGTCCTGGAAGTAGTAGTGCAGCACGCCGTGGGAGTACTCGGTGCGCTCGGCGATCTCGCGCAGGCTCGTCCGCGCGTAGCCGAGTTCGGCCAGCGTGGTGCGCGCCGCCGCGGCCAGTTCGTCGCGCCGCGCGGTGAACTTCGCCGAGGCCTCGACCTGGGCCGTCATGGACACGTGTGCCATCAAACCAGGGGGGTGTGGGAATCCGCCAGAAAGAATTTGGACGACTGTCAAAGAAGGCCTTGACGCTTCTCCGGTCAGGGGACTTGGCTGGCATCACCGCTTCGTGACCGCGCCAAGGAGGCCTTTTTCATGACCGATTCCACGCTGCTCGCCGGTCGCCACGCCATGGTCACCGGAGGTGCCCAGGGCCTGGGCGCTGCCATGGCCCACGCGCTGGCCAAGGCCGGCGCCGCCGTGGTCATCGCCGACATCAACGCCGACCTCGGCAAGACCACCGCGCAGGAGATCCGCGACGCGGGTGGCACCGCCGAGTTCGTCGAACTCGACGTCACCAACGAGTCCGCCTGGGAATCCGCGGTGGCG